>DAOUJB010000465.1:0-2711 GCA_034423155.1 Anaerolineae bacterium
AAGATGGCCGATATCGCCACAGAAAAGACCGAATGGGAGATCTTCTCGCGCCTCAAGCTGGAAGAAGGCGAGCCGCTGGACAAATATTATCCGCTCAATGACGAAGCGCGGCAGGAATACGAAGCTTGGCTGTTGCGCAAACAACAATAATCGGAATTACAAAGAGCGCAGCAAGCAAATCCATGACAGAAGCCGCCCGAACGCTCAGCCTGTTTGTGCATATCGGCGCGAGCGTCGTTTGGTTCGGCGGGCTGCTGATGCTGGCATTGCTGGTCGTGCCAGAGTTGCGGCGGACGCTGGACGGGCAGCCGGCCTTGCATGCCTTGCTGCGGCGTTTGCGGCGGCGTTTTGCGCTCTGGGGCAATCTGGCGCTGGCGCTGCTGCTGGTGACCGGTCTGCTGCAGATGACCGACGATCCCAATTACGCTGGCTTGCTGCAATTTGGCAATCGCTGGAGTCAGGCGCTCTTCATCAAGCACCTGCTGATCATATTCCTGGCGCTGGTTGGCGCGATGCTGCAACTGGGCCTGCTGCCGGCTTTGGAGCGGGCCAGCCTGTTGATCGAACGCGGCGCGGGCGATGCCCAAGCTATGGCGCGCCTGCAACGGCGTGAACGGCGCTTGACCCTCTTAATGCTCGCGCTGGCTGTGCTGATCCTGGCGGCGAGCGCTTGGCTGAGCGTGTTGTGAAGAACCACAGCCCCTCCCAAAAGAGACAGCGTAGGGGCGAGGCGGTGACTCGCGCGGATGTCGGGTGTGTTGGCGGGCGACACAATGGCTCGCCCCTACGCCCGTATTTCGGGTGTGTTGGCGGGCGATACAAGTATCGCCCCTACGCGCGGCTGTCGGGGGATTAAGGGGGTAAAAGAAGCCCCTCCCTCATTTTGGGGGAGGGGTTTGGGGTGGGGGTCTAGCCTCTCCCTGACCTGTCGGAGGGACCGAGGGGGGTCCAGCCGCCGACTCGTGTTATACTCGTCCTATGAATCCTGACACCGTTGCCCCACAGATGCGCGAATTCCGCCTGGAAGACCGCTACAGCGCCGCCAGCGGCACCGTCATCATGAGCGGCATCCAGGCCTTGGCGCGCCTGCCGCTCGACCAGCGCCGCGCCGACCTGGCACGCGGCCTCAACACGGCGGGGCATATCACCGGTTATCGCGGATCGCCACTGGGCGCGCTGGATACCGCTTTGGAGCGCATCCCCGACCTGCTGCGCGAGCACCACATCCGCTTCATCCCGGCCGTCAACGAAGAGCTGGCAGCCACCGCCATCATGGGCAGCCAGACCGCCAACCTGTTGCCCCAGCCCAAATATGACGGCGTCTGTGGCATCTGGTACGGCAAAGGACCGGGCGTCGACCGCAGCGGCGATGCTTTCAAACACGCCAACTTGACCGGCGTCGGGCGCTATGGCGGCGTGCTGGCACTGGCTGGCGATGACCCATCTTGCAAGTCGTCCACCATCCCCTCGCATTCCGAAATCGCCCTCTACGATGCCATGATGCCCGTGCTGTATCCCGGCAGCGCCCAAGAAATCCTCGATCTCGGCTTGTTGGGTTTTGCCTTGTCGCGCTATTGCGGCTTGTGGGTGGGCATCAAAATCGTGTCCGATGTGGCGGATGAATTCAGCACCGTCGAGTTGGGACGCGCTCGGCAGCTGGTCACGCCCGACTTTCGGCTGAATGGCCGGCGCTGGCAGCATCGGCAAGACAACAACCTGGTCGCGCCCTGGTCGGTCGAGCAAGAGCGCGAAGTATTCGAAGAGCGGCACGAGGCGGTGCTGGCATTTGCCCGCGCCAACCAACTAAATCGCAGCATCGCGCCCGGCGATGACGCTTGGCTGGGCATCGTGGCGGCTGGCAAAACCTGGTACGACCTGCGCGGGTCGCTGCGCGATATCGGGCTGGACGAACCTGAACTGGGGCGGGCTGGCATCCGCCTGCTCAAGCTGGACATGCTGCATCCTATCGAGCCACATGGCCTGCGCGAATTCGCCGCCGGTCTGGACGAAATGCTGATCATCGAAGAAAAGCGCGGTTTCATCGAGACCTTCTGCAAAGAAGCGCTCTATGGCAGCGCGCACAATCCGCTCATCGTCGGCAAGAAAGACGAACATGGGAAACGCCTGGTGCGCGCCGATGGCGAGCTGGATGCCGATGCGATCACGCGCGTGCTGGCTCGCCGCTTGACGGGGCGTGTCGATGCGCCGCGCCTGGCAGAACGGCTGCGCGAACTGACTGCCGAGCATACTGCGGGCGTCATTCCCATCGCCTCGCGCCAGCCCTATTTCTGCAGCGGCTGCCCGCACAACCGCTCGACCGTCGTGCCCGAGGGCTCCCTGGCGGCGGCGGGCATCGGCTGTCACACCTTGGCGATTTTGATGGATCGCGACACAGCGGGCGTGACGCAGATGGGTGGCGAGGGCGCGAACTGGGTCGGCGCAGAAGCTTTTAGCGGCCTGGGCCACCTTTTCCAGAACATCGGCGACGGCACATTCGCGCACAGCGGTTCGCTTTCCATCCGCCAGGCGACAGCAGCCGGCGCCAACATGACCTTCAAAATCTTGTACAACGCGGCGGTCGCCATGACTGGCGGACAGTCTGCCGATGGCTTGATGCCCGTGCCCGAGATGACGCATTTTCTTTACAGCGAAGGCGTCGTCAAAACCATCGTCGTCTCTGCCGACCCGAGCCAGTTCGCGCATGACACCGC
>DAOUJB010000466.1:0-2344 GCA_034423155.1 Anaerolineae bacterium
CTTCGCACATGACCAATATCATCGACATTTTGGCGCGGGCCGATTCGCGCTCGCTGGTCATCCTGGACGAAGTCGGCGCGGGCACCGACCCCGCAGAAGGCTCGGCGCTGGCAATGGCGCTGCTGAATTGTTTTCGCAATCGCGGCGTGACCACGCTGGTCACCACGCATCATCCCGAGCTAAAAGTCTACGCCGTGGATACGCCGGGCGTGCGCAATGCCAGCGTGGAATTCGACCTGGAGACATTGCAGCCGACTTTTCGCTTGGTGGTGGGCTTGCCGGGTCGGTCGAATGCCTTGGCCATCGCCGAGCGCCTGGGCTTGGACGCTGCCATTATCGGCGATGCGCGCGGCATGGTGGCCAGCGCCGACTTAAAAGCAGATGACCTGCTGGACGAGATCCAACGCACCCGCGCCGAGACGCGCCTGCAATACGAAGAGATCGACCGACTGCGCAGCGACCTGGAAGCGCAGCGCGACGAATTGCAAGCCCGCCTCGACAAGATCGAAGACGAAAGACGCGATGTCATCCGCGCCGCCCGCCGTCATGCCGAAGACGACCTGGCTGATTTCAACAGCGAACTGCGCAAGATGCGCGGCGAACTGCGCTCTGCTGGCCTGCCCGCCGAGACGCTGAATGCCTTGAAAGCCGCCGCTGACAAACTGGCTGGCTGGACGAACGCGCCCCTGGACGATGCCGAAGAAGTCGCGCCCCTGGACGATATCGACTGGCTGCCGCGCGTCGGCGACACAGTCTTCATGGACACGCTGAATGCCGAGGGCGTCATCGTTGAGCTGGACGACAAAGCGGCGCAGGTGCAGGTCGGGGCTTTGCGCGTGCGCGCCAAATACAGCGACATGCGCAAACGCAACCGCAGCGAAAAACGCGCCCAGGAACGCGGGCATGTCCGCCAGTTCGAGCCACAGGCAGCGCAACTGCCCGATTCCAAATCGCCGGGCATGGAGCTGGATATCCGCGGGCAGCGCGTGGACGATGCGCTGGAAGTGCTCGACCGCTATGTGGACGCGGCTTATACGGCTGGCCTGCCTTTTGGACGCATCATCCACGGCAAGGGCACGGGTCGGCTGCGGCAGGCGGTGCGCGGGCATCTGCGCCATCATGCCTTGATCAGCAAGGTCACCCAGGGACTGCCCAAAGAAGGCGGCGCGGGCGTCACCGTGATTCACATGGTGCCGATTACATGACCGAAACCTCGGTCTCTCAATCGCGCGCATTGCCCTCTCGCCCCAATTGGGATGCGGAATAGCATGTGCCTGCCCCGCATCAACCGTCGTAGGGGCGATACTTGTGTCGCCCAGTTCTGGTACATTATTGTCCTTATTGGGCGAGACAAGTCTCGCCCCTACAGTTTTCGAGCGTAGTGAGGCGGATTGTGAAAACCTTTCTTACCCCACCCCCGGCTCCTCCCCGATGAATCGGAGAGGGGAGATTAGAGAGCTATTCCTCGACATGTCGACAGAATCCGCGCGAGATTTGCCTCCCCCTGACCTGTCGGGGGGACTGAGGGGGGTTTACAGTAGCCAACCATGACCGAAGACCGCCGCGATATGTTCAGCCGCCGATACGCCCAAGGCGACACGCCCTGGGACAGCGGCATCACCCCGCCGGAGATCGTGCGCATTTTGGACGAGTTGCCGCCCGGCGCTGCGCTGGACCTGGGCTGCGGCACAGGCACGGTCATGCGCGATCTGCTGATGAAAGGCTGGCGCGTCGATGGCATTGACTTCGTGCCGGCCGCGGTCGAACTGGCGGCGCAGAAATTGTCGGACTTCCCGCCCGAAAGCTGGCGAAGCTTCTGCCACGATGTCACGCGCCTGCCCGAGCTGACCCAGCTGCGCGAGCGCTACCATCTCATCATCGACATCGGCTGCGGGCATGGACTGCATGGCGCTGCGGCTGTGGCCTATGCGCGCGGCGTGAGCAATCTGTTGGCGGCGGATGGAGTCTTCATGCTTTATGCGGCGCAGCCACGCGAAGAATCGGCGATGGGCTGGACGCCCGGTTTGGTCGAGCGGCTGTTTTGCCCGCGCCTGCGCCTGGTCTGGCGGCAAGATGGCGAAGATGCCAAAATCGGCGCGAAGTCAAGCTGGTACCGGCTGGAGCGCTAGGCCATGCCACAAGACGCCCCCAGCGCAAGTCCGATCATCCCACGCGAGAAGTTGTGGTGGCTTGGGCTGCTGCTCTTGTTGCTGCTGGCCGGCTGGCTCTATCTGCGCGGCTACAATGTCAGCTTGCCTTTCATCGCGCATGTCGACGAACCGCAGCACCTGCTGGCGGCGCAGCACCTGATTGATGATGGCACAGCCAGCGCCGTCTATCATGA
>DAOUJB010000467.1:0-4698 GCA_034423155.1 Anaerolineae bacterium
TCGTCGTTCATGCCTTTGAATCGTCGTTCCAGCTTGTCCATCTGCCCGGTGTATTTGTCCCATTCCTTGCGGATTTCGTTGACGACATTGACGATCTCTTGCGAGCGCTGTTCAATGTTGAAGTTTTCCGCAGCCTGGCGAATC
This sequence comes from Anaerolineae bacterium, assembly GCA_034423155.1. GTDB lineage: Bacteria > Chloroflexota > Anaerolineae > Aggregatilineales > Phototrophicaceae > UBA6055. Next base: position 145 of record DAOUJB010000467.1, read on the forward strand.
ACCGCCAAGACGATGTAGAGCGTTAAGGGCGAGCACATAATGACCTTTTGGCTGAGCGCGTTGTCGATGATGCGCTGGTCTTGTTCATAGATGAAGCGATAGACCTGTTCGTTGGGGATGAAGATCAGCACGCAATCAAGCGTTTCCGCCGCGATATAGCCCCGCTTTTGGATTTCGTTCACGCGCTGGTTGACATCGCGCAGAAACTTCTGGCTGAACTCATTTCGCTCGACATCGTTATCTGCCTCAATAAAGCGCAGGTAGTTGTCCAGCGGAAACTTGGCATCCATATTCAGGGACTTCTGGTTCGGGAATCGGAATGTGAAGTCGGGGCGCGAACCATCATCAAGCACGCTCTGTTTGGTGTAGTTGACTCCCTCGACCAAGCCCATGAAGTTGAGCATGTCTTCGGCCATGCGCTCGCCCCATTGCCCGCGGGCGCGGTTGTCGGCCAGCGCCTTCTGCAGCGAATTTGTCGTGCTCGTCAAGCTCTGAAGCTGCTGCCCCAGCGCGCCGAATTGCGCCTTGCGGTCGGTCTGCAATTCTTGCACCAGTTGCTCAACCTTGCCGAGCTTCGTGTCCATGTCGGTAAGGCGTTGGTCGATCAACTCCTTTTTTGATTCCAGTTCCTTGCTATGCTCTTTTGATTGCGTTTCCGCTTTTTCTGTCAATTGGTTCAAATAGCTTTTGTTCGATTCTGTAATATGCTGAGCCGATTTGTCGAGGACTTGGCTGACCTTGTTCTGATTCTTCTCCAATTCTGTCGGCACCGTTTTCAGGGTATCGGACATATTCTGCAGTTGCGTATCGATCAATTCCTTCTTTGTGTCGAGCTCGGTCGTATGCTGCTCGGTTTTCTTGTCCAACTCACGATCAGCCAGAGACAGGAATTCTTTTTGGTTGTCCGTCAAGGCTTGCGAAGAAAGGCTCTTGAAGGACGATTTCATATCTTCCGTTGCGGTGTCGTAGGATTTCTTCATTTCGTCCGAGAGCCGTTCGAATGTGCTGCGGAAATTCCGACCATAGAATCGATAAGTCAACATGGCGAAGACAAATCCGCCAAGCAAACCGAGGCCCAAACCTAACGCGACGCTAAAACCATGCAGTTCATTAATCAGCGCAGTGAAGTCTTCCATCTGCCAGCCTCCTCATTCAATCCATTTAGCTTACAGCGATTCGCGCGCAGGTCAACACGGGCTTGTCCAAGCGAATTATTCAGCGTTGTCAGCAGGTATGAAGCCCCTCCCTCATTTTGGGGGAGGGGTTTGGGGTGGGGGTAAAGCAGCGCGCATCCTGCAAAATCGCCACTTCCTGTCGGGCTTGCAATTGGACAGCGCTCGTCGCCCATGATACAATCGCGCTGTTGTGCGGGCAAATCATGAAAGGCATCGGCATGACATCTCTGGTGCTGACGGTCAGAGAGACCCTGCGTTATCGCGGCGCGATCGGTCAATGGAGCTGGGTGCTGCACCGGTTGACTGGCGTGGGCGTGGCGCTCTTCCTGGCGCTGCATGTGGTCGATACATCCTGGGCGGTCTTTTACCCGGATTTGTATGTCAAAGCGATCGCCGCCTACCAGTCGCCTATCTTCACTATCGGCGAATTTGGCTTGGTCTTCGCGGTGGTGTATCACGCCTTCAATGGCTTGCGCATCATCATCTTCGACTGGAATCCGCGGTTGTGGCGGCATCAAGCGCGGGTGGCCGTGGTTGTGCTGTTGCTGACCTGCCTGCTGCTGGCGCCGGTTTTTCTGGGCATGCTGGGGCATGTCATCGACTTCTATGTGCACGAAAGCGCCATCGCCAGCCACAAGCTGATGGATGTGGTGGTCTTTTCGATCCTCGAGCAGCTGCCATTCATCGCTGGCTTTGTGGCTGTTCTGGCTGCGTCGATCGTGCTGGCGGCGCTCTACAGCCTCGTCCGCGGCGAACCTGGCGCGCATTCCCGCCAACCATCCAGCAGCCCGGTCGAGAAATTCTGGTGGTCATTCATGCGCGTCAGCGGCATCGCCATTGTGCCCCTGGTTTTCGGACACTTGGCGCTGATGCATGTGATTCAAGGCGTATTTGATATCACTGCCGCCCAGAATGTCGCCGGCACGCTGGCCGTCAATGGCGAGATCGGCGGTGTGCCCAGCGCGGTGGAATTCGTCTATCACCGTTGGAGTTATGCGGCGGGCGGCGTCTTCATCTGGCGCGTCTATGACCTGTTTTTGCTGGTGCTGGTGGTGCTGCACGGCTTCAATGGCTTGCGCTATGTATTGACCGACTACACCAGCGGGCACGACTTCGCGCGGCGTACAGCCGTGGCTTTCTGCACAGTGACGGCGGCGGTCTTGCTGGCTTTGGGCGCGGCGGCGCTGTTTGTGCCATTGGAGAAAAAGATCATCGAAGAAGCCATGTTCGCCACAGCCGAAGTCTATGAGCTGCGCGGCGAAGAATTGCCTGCCGAGTTGCAAGCCTATTTGGACGAACACGACGAATAGCGACGACTCGCCGGGATCGACCACATTGGGGGTGGAATGCACATACACAAGCACGATGCGATCATCATCGGCGCGGGCGGCGCGGGCCTCATGGCGGCGCTCTATGCCAGCAAAGGCGGCGCAGATGTCGCTGTGGTCAGCAAGCTATACCCGACTCGCAGCCACACCGGCACTGCACAAGGCGGCATCGGCGCGGCGCTGGGCAACCTGGACGACGACAAACCCATTTATCATACCTATGACACGATCAAAGGCGGCGACTACCTGACCGACCAGCACGCAGCCAAGATCCTCGCCGAAAACGCCGTCGATGCCGTGATCGAACTGGAGCACATGGGCTTGCCATTCGACCGCACCTCAGCCATGCGCATCAGCCAGCGTCGCTTCGGCGGACACACGCGCGAATTCGGCAAAGAACTGGTGCGCCGGGCTTGTCATGCCGCCGACCGCACCGGGCACATGATCTTGCAAACCCTTTATCAACAGTGCATCAAAAACGAAGTGACCTTCTTCGACGAATTCCAGGTGGTCGACATGATCGTCGTGGATGGCGTCTGCGCTGGCGTTGTGGCCATCGAGCTGGGCACGGGCGAATTCCACATCTTTCATGGCAAAGCCAATTTCTTCGCCACGGGCGGCTGGGGACGTTGCTGGTCGGTGACGAGCAATGCGCATGCCCTGACTGGTGATGGAGCGGCCATCGCCCTGCGTCGTGGCGTGCCCATGCAAGATATGGAGTTCTTCCAATTTCATCCTACGGGCATCTACCGCATGGGCATCTTGATTACCGAAGGCGTGCGCGGCGAAGGCGGCGTGTTGATTAACGACCGCGGCGAGCGCTTCATGGAACGGTATGCGCCCAGCGCCAAAGACCTGGCCTCTCGCGATGTCGTCAGCCGCGCCATTTATCTGGAGACTCGCGCCGGACGCAGCATCAAAAATCGCGGCTATGTCCATCTGGATATCCGGCCCCAGACAGTCAATCGCTACTTCGCCGAAGAGGGCAAAGACCGCAGCGACTTCATCGATGACGCGACTATCGAGCGCAAACTGCCCGATATCCTGGATTTCTGCCGCACTTATCTGGGCGTCGATCCCGTGCACGAGCCCATGCCCGTCCAGCCGACCGCGCATTATGCCATGGGTGGCATCCCGACCAATGTCGATGCCGAGGTGGTGATTGATGCCGCCGGCACGCTCATGCCCGGCGCATTTGCTGCGGGCGAGACCGCTTGCGTCAGCGTGCATGGCGCGAACCGACTAGGCACCAACTCGCTGGTTGATCTGGTGGTGTTTGGACGGCGCGGCGGCCTGCGCATGGCTGACTATGTCAAAGGCGTGGATTGGACGCCTTTGCCCAAAGACGCCGGCGGCGAAATCCAGGCCGAGTTCGAGCGCATCCGCAACGGGGAAGGCAAATCACGACCCGGCGAGCTGCGCGCCAAAATGCAGGCTACGATGATGGACAATGTCGGCGTCTTCCGCACGCAAGAAACGCTGCAGCAGGGCATTGACGACCTGGCCGAGCTGCGCGAACGCTTCTATAGCGACTTGCAGATTGACGACAAATCGCGCGTCTTCAACACCGATCTGATGGAAGCCTGGGAATTCGGCTGTCTGCTCGACCTGGCTGATGTGACTGCCCGCGCCGCCATCGAGCGCAAAGAAAGCCGCGGTGCCCACAGCCGCGAAGATTATCAGCAGCGCGATGACGACAATTACCTGGTGCATTCGCTGGCGCATCATGATGGCAACTGGGCTGCGCCAACAATTCAAACCAGCTTTGACAAAAAGGTCGACCTGTCACTGTGGGAAGAAGAGATCGCCCAGGGCATCGCCGACGACCAACAGAAATTCCGCCCGAAAGAACGCGTCTATTAGCCGGAATTCTTTACTGACGCCAAGAGAATCGCCCGCTAACCAGGGAGACTTGACCAACATGGATGTCACTTTCAGAATCAGACGGCGCAACCCGGATGTGCCAGACCAGCAAAAGCCCTATTGGCAAGAGTTCACGCTCAACGAGGTCGAGCCGACCGACCGCGTGCTGGAGCTGCTGCATCGCATCA
>DAOUJB010000468.1:0-5262 GCA_034423155.1 Anaerolineae bacterium
CCGCGCTGGTCAGCATGTTCTCGCAACTGGAACCGATCGGCAGCGCTGTGCTGGCGCTCTTTCTATTCCGCGAATTGCCGCCACAGCAGCAGATAGTCGGCAGCCTGCTCATCTTGGTCGGCGTCGTCTTGGCGAGTCGCGGCGAGATCCGCCAGGCGGAGTCGGCGGGTTCCGTGCCAAATGATCGTTCGGCGTAGGCGCGAAATGGCGAAAATCAATCGCGCGCGGACAAGCCCAGCCCCATGAAAACGCTGCCGCCCGGCGCAATGCCAAAATCTGGCAGGTCGTCGCCCAGCAGCAGCCCTCCTGTCATGCGCACCAGGCTGCCATCCAGAATCATCTCTTGCAGCGTATAGTCCACCAGGTGGCGGAAGTCCGGGTCGTTATATCCAAGTGCGAAAGCATAATAGTCGCGGCTGTACCAGCGGTCGGTGAGCTTCAATGCTTCGGGATTCGCATTCAGGTGATCGACAAGCTGCAGGCTGTTGGCATAAACAGCGTTGGCGTTGTTGAAGTCGAGCAAGGTTCGCGCCGCGCCCCGCTGCGTCGTATCGAAACGCCGGATCGTCATGTTGATGCTGTCCGCCCAAGCCTGCGCCCGCTGCCAAGCGCTGTCATCGCCCAACATCACCGCCACGATCCGATTGCGCAAGTCATAGAAACCAGCTACTTGCGAGCGCGCCGGCACCATGAGGCGATCGCCTTGCAGCAGATAGGGCATGGAGAAATCGATGTCGTCCGCCTTTTGCCAATCCAGCTGAAAGCCAGCCACCATGTCAACTGTGCCCTGACGCAGCAACTGCAATCCTTCATCCGCGCTGGCTGGCGAAGATTCTACAGACACGCCCCAACGCCTGGCCAGCTCGGCAACAATCGCGCGATTCAGGGCGGTGAGCTGGGCAGAATCGGCGTCCATGCCCGCAACGCGCAAAGGTTCTGAGGCCAACAAGCGCGAAACCGCGGATTGTGCTGGCATGCGAATCTCGGGAGAGACTTGCGCCGGCGCTATCTCTTCATCGACATGCTGCCAGACCACGATCGCGCCTTCGTCCCACGGCAGATCCGGGAAGTATTCGCGCTGCAACAGCTCGATTTTCTGGGTCTCTGCCAAGTGTTGGATAGAGCGATTCAGCAGCTTCCGCAGTGACCCGTCATGACGGCGGATGGCGAAGGCGTGTGGCTCGCGCAGCAGCGGCTCGTCCAATATGCGCGCCAGTTGCATATCTTCGCCGGCCACGCGCAACAAGGACTGCTGCTCGCCGACGAGCGCATCAATATCCCCCAGCGTGAGAGCGGCAAAAGCGCGGTCCAGGGTGAGGAACTGACGCGCTTCGGGAATGATTCCTGTGCGGTCGCGCCACAAGCCCAGCGCCGTTTCTGCGCGCGTGCCAACAACCACGCCCGTATTGACGCCGGCCAGATCGTCCGGCGCTCGCAGTTGGCTATCCGCCCGCACCATGACCGCCTGATGCCCGACCAGGTAGCGCTGCGTAAATTCAAGCTCGGTTTCATAGCCGCGGTAGGGCAGCAAGGCAGAGGCCAGCGCATGCGCTTCGCCCGTTTTGAGCGCGTCAATCGCATTCACCCGCGTGACCTGCACGAAAGTGATCTCCACCGCCCAGACTTCGGCGATCGCCCGCATCAGTTCAATATCAAAGCCAGCCAACTCTCCCTGCCAGGTGAGTTCGCTATACGGCGGATCGTTGTACAGCACGCCCACGCGGAAACCCTGCTCGGCGATGATGTCGGCGATGGCAGATTGGTCTGATAGATCGTCCGCTTCTGGATCGACAGCGGCTGGCAGCAGCGTCGGCACAGCCAGGGTGGGCACTGGCGTGGCCTCCTGCGCCTGCGCGGCTGTGAGCAGGCAAAAGACGAGTAGGGGTGCGAGCCAGCGCTTCATCGGTACAAATTGTGCGCGCGGATGTAGTCGAGCACGGCATCGGGCACCAGATAGCGCACGCTATGCCCGGCGCGCAGGCGGCTGACTACATGCGTGGACGAGAGCCAAACGCTCAGCAGCGGCACATCGATCATGTCGACCTGTTGCGACAAACCCGGTAGCAATTCATCGTGCATATCAGGCGCGATATCTTCGTCAGCGCGGCGCATCACCGCCAGCCGGCAGCAGCGCACCAGGTCCTGCGGGCGCTCCCAGGTGGGCAAGTCGCGCAGGTTGTCGCCGCCCATCACATAATAGAGTTGCGCCTCTGGCTGTTGGGCGCGGATAATCTTGACGGTGTCGGCGGAGTAATGCGGTCCTGCCCGGTCGATATCCACGCGCGAAATGCTGAAGTGCCGATTTTCCGCTATCGCCAATTCCAGCATCGCCAGGCGGTGCCGCAACGGCGTGCGCTCGCTGCCCTTTTTCACGGGATGATCGCCGACCGGCACAAACAGAATGCAGTCTAAGCCCAGTGTTTCGCGGCTGTATTCAGCCAGAATCAGATGCCCCAGCTGCGGCGGATCGAAGCTGCCGCCCAAGATGCCAATTCGCGTTTGGCTCAATCCGACCACTCCAGCTCAAAGTCGCCAATGAAGACTGTATCGCCGGGGCGCACACCCGCTTCTTCCAGGGCATCGACAATGCCCAGCGCCGCCAAGGTCTTCTGGAAGCGCGAGACAGCTTCGTCATAATCCCAATAGGTCATGGCCGCCGCCCGTTCGATGCGTTCGCCCGTGATGTAATAGACGCCTTCGTCAATCTTCAACTCAAATGGCAAGCCCTCGTCAGCCAGTTCATAGACCGGCGTAACTTCTGGACTGGCAGCAGCGCGGGCTGGCAGTTGACTGGCGCGCTCAAACACTTGCTGAATAAGCCCCCGCACATTCTCGCGGGTCAATGCCGAAATCGCGATGACATCGTGCACGCCGCGTTCGCGCAGGCTTTCGCGCAGCAGGTCGAGATATTCACGCGCTTCGGGCAGGTCCAGCTTGTTGATGACCACGATTTCCGGGCGTTGTGCCAGGTCGGCGTCATAGAGCGCCAGCTCGGCGCGAATCTGGTTGTAGTCGGCGATTGGGTCGTCCGCCGCGCCATCCAGGATATGCAGGAGGATGCGCGTGCGCTGGACATGACGCAGGAAGGCATGTCCCAGACCGACTCCGGCATGCGCGCCTTCGATCAGCCCGGGGATGTCGGCGAAGACCAGGTCGCGGTTGTCATAAATGACGGTGCCCAGATTAGGCTGCAGGGTCGTAAAGGGATAATCGGCGATCTTTGGCTTGGCGTTGCTCACCACCGAAAGCAGGGTCGATTTGCCAGCGTTGGGCAAGCCGACCAAGCCGACATCGGCGATCAGCTTCAGTTCCAGCGTCAGCCAGCGTTCCATGCCGGGCTCGCCTTTTTCCGCCAGTCGCGGCGCTTGGTTTGCGGATGACTTGAAGTGGGCGTTGCCTTTGCCACCGCGTCCGCCGCGCGCCACCACCGCATGCGAGTCTGGGGCGACCAGGTCGGCAATCAACCCGCCTGTTTCTGCATCGCGAACGATGGTGCCGGATGGAACGCGCACGATTGTCGGCGGGGCATCGGCGCCGGTTTTGTTGCTCGAGCCGCCTTTGACGCCGTGCTTGGCCTGGAAGTGCACGCGCTTGCGGAAAAAATAGAGCGTGTTGAGGTTGGAGTCGGCGCGCAGCACGACATCGCCGCCGCGTCCGCCATCGCCGCCCGAAGGTCCGCCGCGCGGCACATATTTCTCTCGGCGGAACGAGATCATGCCATCGCCGCCCTTGCCGCTCGCTACAAAAATCTTGGCTTCATCAACCAGCATTGCCCACGCACCGCCTTGTCTGGCGCAAATCGCCGTCCGCCAAGCATACCCAAGTTTGTGCGGAGCGTGTAGGCAGAAGCGACTGTGCTACACTCTGTGCCTCGAAGCAACGCAGCGTGCCGGGTGCAAAGACGATCGTGCTAGATAGGATAAAGTGGCAAGGTGGCGGCAGTTTTCGCATTGACGGGGAGCCGACAATTCAGATCGCACCCTGGCGAGTCGTCAGGCAAGCAGCGTCGCCCGATATCATTTTGATTGGACACGATCACTACGATCATTGCTCGCCCGCCGATGTCGCCAAATTGCGCGGCACCCAGACAAAGGTCATCGGCAGCCGGCGCGTGGCAGAAATCATTGAAGACACAATCGTACTGCGCGAATGGCAGAGCATCCGCCTGAGCAATGCGACCATCCGCGCTGTGCCCGCCATCTCGCGGCGCGCCGAGCAAACAGCCGGCTCAATCAGAGGCATGGGCTTTGTCATTTCGATCGGATTCTATGACATCTATTATGTGGGCGATGCCAAGTTGGCGCCGGGTATGGAGGTGCTGAAGCCGGATATCATGCTGTTGCCGATTGATGGCGATGGCCAGGCAGCACTGGAAGACGCGCTCAAACTGGTGGCTTTGCTGCGACCGCGCTGGGCGATCCCCTACAATTGGGGCGGCACAGCTTCGCAGGGAACGGAATTGGATGCGCGCAGCTTCCAGAGCCGCGTCGGCGAGGGCACAGAAGTGCGCTTGCTGCAGCCGACGAGCTGACGGTCGTGCATTTATGCGGCGGGGCTGATCGCTTCTGACAAGCTGATGACTGCGCCGTCTCGCGTGACGATGTGCGGCTTGTCTTCGCCGCGGATGACAGCCGCGTTGACGACCACTTCGCTGATGTCGTCGCGGCTGGGCACCTCGAACATGACATCCAGCAGCGAGTTCTCGATGATTGACCGCAGACCGCGCGCGCCGCTCTCGCGCTCGATGGCAAGTTCGGCTGCCGCCTGCAAGGCAGCTGGCTCAAAGACCAAATCGACATTGTCCAACGAGAGCAAATGCTCGTATTGGCGGACGAGCGCATTCTTCGGCTCAGTCAAGATGCGTACCAGGTCGTCCAACTCGAGCGGCGTCAAGCGCACCAACACCGGCAGGCGTCCCACCATCTCCGGGATCATGCCGTGCTGCACCAAATCTTCTGGCGAAAGCTCGGCCAGCAGATCGTCGATATGCTTGGCTTCTTGTTCACGCTGGGCACCAAAGCCGAGTTGGCTCTGCATGCCCACACGCCGCCGAATGACATCGTCCAGGCCCGCAAAAGTGCCGCCGACGATGAAAAGGATGTTGCGGGTGTTGATCTGCAGAAACTCCTGGTGCGGGTGTTTGCGACCTCCCTGTGGTGGCACATTGGCGACTGTGCCTTCCAGGATTTTCAGCAGCGCCTGCTGGACGCCCTCGCCCGATACATCGCGCGTGATGGACGGATTGCTGTTGGACATGCGCGA
>DAOUJB010000469.1:0-11642 GCA_034423155.1 Anaerolineae bacterium
CCCTATCTGGCGCTGCCGGCGCTGCTGATGGCAGGCATCGATGGCATCAAGAACCAGATCGACCCCGGCGCTGCGTCCGAAGCCGATCTCTACGAAGGCGATCATGACACGCCCGTCATGCCCGGCACGCTGGGCGAGGCGCTGCGCGAGCTGGACGCCAACCGCGGCTTCTTGACCGAAGGCGGCGTGTTCACCGATGCCTTCATCGACAACTTCATCGACTACAAGCAGGTCGAAGACCAGGACGCCGTGGCCATGCGCCCGCACCCCTACGAATTCGAACTGTACTTCAGCATCTAGGCTGAAACCGCGCCCCTCCCTCGTTTTGGGGGAGGGGATTTACCCCGCTACCAGCTCCCGCCATCTTTCCAGCAGCGCGCGCGTATGCTCGCCCGGCGCGCCATCGCCGATCACGCGATCATCGACGCGCACAACAGGCACGATCTCTATGGTGCTGGAAGTGATGATGACCTCGTCTGCGGCGTAATACTCGTCCAGCATGATATCGCGCAGGCCCACCCGGTCGCCCAGCAGCTTGATGACCTCGGCGCGGGTGATGCCCGGCAAGACATCGCTGGCTGGCGTGCTCCAGCGTCCGCCGCGGCAGATGAAAGTGTTGCTGCGCGTGCCTTCGATCACTTTGCCCGCTTCGGTATAGATGGCGTCTATTGCTTGCGGATTGACTCGGCGCGCTTTGAGCTGGGCGGTGATGCCGGGGATGTAATTGATGGTCTTGGCTTCTGGCAGGTGACGCGCTTGCTCGATCGTGACGACATCCGCGCCGCGCAAGTAAGTTTCCGCAGGCGGCGGTTGCAAAGGCGTTACCATCACCAACAGACGCGAGTCGCCCGTGGGCGTGAAGCCGCTGGGACTGTCACCGCCGGTGATGACGATGCGAATGCCCGATTCGCTGTAGTTGTTGCGGCGCAGAGTCTGCTCGACGATATCGGCGAGCTCTTCGAGATGCCAGGGACAAGCCAGCTCAATCAGTTCAGCGGATCGCTGCAAGCGCTGCAAATGCTCGACCAGGCGAAAAGGCGCTCCGTCATAAGTGCGCAGAAAGTCGAAGACGCCATAACCGCGCAAGACAGCCAGATCGCTCGCCGGGATGCGCGCCTGGCTGGCCTCGACAAATTCGCCATTGATGTAGCAAACAGACATGCGGGGAGTATACACGCTGCGGCGACAAGCTGCCCTGCGATGAAATGCTGGGTACGAAGGCTGGTACAATCTGCCCATGCCGCGCCACATCCTGTTGATCATCGTCTGCCTTGCCCTGTGGACTCTGCCCGTCCGCGCGCAATCGCTGCTGGCTATGGTCAACAATTTTCGCGCTGTGCGGGGATTGCCGGGCTTGTCGCTGGATTCGCGATTGACGGCGGCTGCCCAAAACCAAGCCAGTTGGATGGCCGCCAACAACCAGTGCTGCGACCATTCGCAGGGCGGCACCAGCACTGTATCGTCGCGCGCGAACCGCTTCGGATACAGCGCGCCATTGATCACCGAGATCATCTATCTGGGCGGCTCGGCGGCCGATGCCCTGGCTTGGTGGCAGACTTCAGCCATTCACCTGCGAGAGTTGACGCGCCCGACCGGCGGACACGCGGGCATCGCCAGCATCAGCAGCAACAATCGGACAGCGCATGTGGTCGTCTTCGGCTGGACGGGGGGCAGCGGCAACAGCGGCGGCACGAGCGGCGAACCAGCCCAGCAGCCCGCCTATGTGGTCGGCTTGGATGAATTTGGCAATATCAAGCACGAGGTGCAGCCCGGCGACGACCTGGGCACGATCGCCTGGCGTTATTATGGGTACAACTGGGATGTCATCCCAACCATTCGCGCGCTCAACAACCGCACGCAAGCCGAGGATGGCCTGCTGGCGCCGGGCGAAATCTTGCTCATCCCGCCCAAAGCCGGCACCTATACGCCCGTGCCCGACACAGCGAGCGCCCAGCCAGAAATCAGCGCCGCGCCCACCGATATACCAGCGACCACAGCAACACGAATAGCTACTGCCAGCGAAATGAGCGCCAGTCCCGCTCCCCGCGCCAGCACCGCCACACCAACAGCGACCGTGCCCGCGACGCGCGACATCCGCATCGGCAGCCTGCCCACGCCCATGGCCACGCCACAACCGCCGCCATTCGCCCCCGAAGCTGCCCTGACCCTGTTGGAGCTGGGCTTGCTGGCCACAGCATTTGTCACGCAAGTGCTGGTCATTGGCATCGCAGCTGTTGCATTCATTCGCCGGTGACCCGCCAGAGCGCTTCGCAGCGCACGAGTTGACAGAATCTGCGGACTGCAGGATACTAAGAGCATGTTGAAATATGGCAAAGCGCACAAAGATGACCAGCTATCAGGACTGGGTGCGGCAGGCGCAGGCCGGTGACCACAGCGACAAGAACCGGGCTTTTGACAGGCTAGTGCGCGATTACCGCGGCATGGTCTATGGCATCGCCTATACGCGCGTCAGCGATACGCAGCTGGCGGAAGATGTCGCCCAGGAAGCTTTCCTCACCGCTTATGCGCGCATCACGCAACTGAAAGACGCCTCGGCTTTTCCGGCATGGTTGCGCCGCATTGTGCTGACCCAGGTCGACCGCATCAACCGCGCCCAGCCGCACGAAGCGCTGGATGAAAACGCGTTGGCCGACCCAGCAGCCGGACCCGAATCGCGGGTGCAGGCGCAAGAATTGCGAGCGCGCGTTCGGGCCGCGGTGGCTTCGTTGCCAGCGACGCAGCGAGCGGTCACCAGCGACTTTTACCTCGAAGGCCAATCGCATCGAGAGATTTCGGAGCGACTTGGCCTGCCTTTGGCGACAGTGAAGAAGCGCTTGCAATATGCGCGGGCGCAGTTGCGCGGCTTGCTGGCCGGCATCAACGAGGGGATCGATCGCGCTTTCATGCACGACCCGCCAAACGAATGGCAGCCGGCCTATGTAGTTCGCCGGCGTCGGCCTAACGCGCCCACAGACCCCTCCCCGCGCGAAACGAGCAGGGGCTAACGGGACGGTTAGCTGCCTGGCACGACCTCGCAAGCGCCGTTACGCATGCATGTCCAGGTCATATCGCCGCCATCCAGGTGCAGTTGCTCGCCCATGCCTTGCAAAACCGCCGCCATCGCTGCGACATAAGGCGCGGAAAAGCTGGTGCCGTTCAGGGCTTTGTAGCCGTTGTCGAGGTAAATGGTGTGCACATCGCGGCCCGGTGCCCAGATATCGCTGCCTTTGTTGCTGAAGCTGCTGCGCGCGCCGTTGGCATCTATCGCGCCGACCGCCACCACGCCTTCATAACGCGCCGGATAGCCTGGCAGGCTGCCGCCGCTGTTGCCCGCCGAGGCGATGACAGTCACGCCCTCGTCCATGGCGTATTCGACAGCGTCTTTGGTGACCTGCGAGCCGACCATGCTGCCCAGCGACAGGTTGATGATGTCTGCGCCGTTGTCGGCGGCGTACACGATGCCCGCAGCCACATCAGCCATCGAGCCGCTGCCGCTCGGACCCAGCACGCGCACCGGTAATATCGAGCTATTGGGCGCGAATCCAGCGATGCCGATAGCGTTGTCGGTGTTGGCAGCGATGATGCCGGCCACGCTGCAGCCATGCCCAAAGACATCTTCGGGATCATCGTCATTGTCGACAAAGTCGTAGCCACCCGACAGCACACGCCCTTCCAGGTCTTCGTGACTCATGCAGACGCCCGTGTCGATCACCGCTACAGTGATCGGCTGCAGATCGCCCATCTCGCGCCAGACTTGCTCAGCCTGAATATGCGGCAGCGCCCACTGACGATCATAGTCGGGGTCGTTGGGCGGGATTGCAAAGGCAACGCTGACGACAAAATCCTGCTCGACCAGCTCGACATCGCTGTCGAATGTGGTGTCACCCGCGAAGAGCAAACCATCGCTGTCGGAGAGGAAGGCTCTGTCGTAGCGCTCGGGCACATCGACCACCCAGATTTCCAACTCGTCAATCCGCTCCACGATGGTCGCGCCGAGGCGATTGACATACTCCCATTTTTCGCTGAGCGGCGTGTTGGGGTCGAAGTGGATGACCCAGTTGCCAGTCGGCAGCGCACCTTCAACCAGATCAATGCGCGTGCTATCGGGAGCAAGCGCAGGCTGCATGCCCGGCGGAAATTCACTGGCGGCGACAGGCAGGCCAAGCAGCGTCAACAACAGCAGCGTCAAAAGGCGTCGGCATGTGGTCATAAGGAGGTCTCCTCATAAATGGCCGGGATCGCTGTCGATATTGTAACAGCTTTGACAAGCTGTACGCAAACAAAGGCGCTGTGGTTGCGCTTGGGCGAATGCAGCAAAGATTTTTACCACCGAGTGCACCGAGCAAAGGAGGAGTACACCGAGTATTTGACAACAGCCATTCGTAGAAAGGCTGCGCTTTGTGCAATTGAGGCACTGATGGCTGACCTTACGACCTTACGATGGAATAAGATTCCGAGACAACCTTATTTGGACTTGCAGCTAGCATCATCAGCAGGGCAAAACCATTGCTTCCCTCTCGGTGTACTCAAAAAACCTCGGTGCACTCGGTGGTAAAAGCATTATGTGCGATTGCCTTACTACGCTTGCGCTAGTGCTCGCGGCGGCGGTTCACGGCGAAGTCAAAGACATCGTCGCGGGCGTAGTGCCCCGTGACATCCAGCGCCATCTGTTCCTGGGTGATCAGGCTCAGGTCGAGGTCGGCGGCGATGATCGTCTCTTCGTCAAATACAGGCTCGACAAGGTACTCGCCATCGGGCGCGATAATGGCGCTGCCTCCGTTCAGCAAGCGCGCATCGTTATCCCCGCTCTGTTCGGGCGGCAGCTGCAGCTCTGGCGGGAAGTCGGCGGCGGTCATGATGTTGCCGGCCGCCAGCACAAAGCAGCGCCCTTCGAATGCGTAATGGCGGCTGGCGATTTGATGCAGGGGCTTGACCTGGGGCCAGAGCGCGATGTGAATGTCTTCGCCGCTGAGGTGCAGGGCTTGTCGAGCATGCGGCATCCAGTGTTCCCAGCAGATCAATCCGCCGACTCGTCCGGCTGCTGTATCCACCGCGCGCAAACCCGCTGCATCGCCCTGCGCCCAGACCAACTGCTCGGTATAGGTCGGTCGCAGCTTGCGGTGATGGTTGACGAGCGCGCCATCGCTATCAATGATGACAAGGCTGTTGTACAGACTGCGATTGCCGCGGCCGCGGGCTACGCGCTCGTTAATGCCCAGCGCCAGCACAATATCATGCGTCTTGGCGCTGTCGCACAGCTGGCGCATCTCTGGGCTGTCGATGGCCAGGCTGTTGCTGACGAGGCGAGCATAGAGCTGTTTGGTGGGCGCGTGATCCCAGCGGGCATAGTCGATCGCGCAATCCAGCCAAGCCGGATAGCCGGGGAAGAATGTCTCGCCAAATACCGCCAGCTGCGCGCCACTGCGGGCGGCCTCGGCGAGTAACGACAGCGCTTTGTCGATGGTCGCTGACAGATCGTAATAGACTGGTCGCGCCTGGATCAGGGCGACGCGCACGCTGTCAGCCATCAGCCACTATCGCCCAGCACGGCGCGAACGCGGAATTGCTCGCCGTCACTATCGGGCGCGTTGGCGACTACCTCGTCCACCGTCAGCGGCGCAGCGGCTTCATCGGGACGCATCACGCTGGTCAAGGGCAAGACCGACGAGGTCGGGTCGATGTGCGAAGTATCCAACTCTTCCAGCTTTTGGAAATAAGCCAGGATGTCGGAAAGCTGCTGTTGGTAACGCGCGACATCAGCATCGCTCAGTTCCAGGCGAGCTAGCTCGGCAATGGCGCGTACCTCAGCCTGGGTCAAGGCGGGTTCTGTCATGGTCGTCTCTCCTGCGTGTCAGCCCGAATTCGTACCACAGAGCGCGCGGCTGGCACAGACAGAATCTGGTCTGCATTGCGCTCGAACCCCACCCCCAGCCCCTCCGCGATGAATCTGGGAGAAGCGCGAAGCTTGTCGCCTAGCCCGACAGGGCAATCGCATCAAAACGAAACCCATGATGCTAGCGACAAAATAAATCAAATACTTGCCACAGAGGCACTGAGACACAGAGAAAATCGTTCAAATTAACTTTTGGTGGCTGACTGCTCGCCATCATTACAATCAGGATTCCGAATTGTTCTGCCTTTCCAAACCAAACTCTGTGCCTCTGTGTCTCTGTGGCAAACAAACAATTCAGTGCAATAGCTCTGCCTCGCCCGATTTTTCGAGGGACAGCGCGGTTTTTGCGTGCTACAATGGCGCGCGCATTGGCGTACGAGGAGATAATCATGCGAGCGACAGTCACACAAGACGAAGCGCTGCGCCTGCTGCGCATCGAGCACCAGGAGGTCGCAGCCTTGATCGCGGCGCTGGGGGACGAAGAAATGACGCGCGGCGATACCATCCGCCATGGCTTGTATGCCGACCAGCGCTGTTCTTTCAAAGACCTGCTCGCTCATCTGATCTGCTATGAAGCCTTCACGCTGGCTGCTATCGACGACTGGCAGCGCGGCCGCCAGCACTGGGTGATCGAGGCCGTGCGCGATTCCCGACAAAGCCGCGACATCCACTATGGGGGCATATCGGAGCGGGCGGGATTGAGCTTGAATGAGCAACTCGACGAATATCGGCGGGTGAGCGGGGCGCTGGAGGAGCGCATTGCGGCGTTTTCCGAAAGCGACTGGCGCAGCGAGCCGGCATTTGCCATGTCGCGCGCGTACGATCTGGGCGGCATGATCGAGAGCATCATGGTGACGCCGCCGCGCCCCATGTACCACCATCTGCCCGTACATGTGCCAGACTCCGCCGACTATATCCGCAGCCTGCGCGCCTCGCCGGGACGATAAATGCCTCTTCGCGGTTGCCTGCGCGTCTTCTTCGTCTGCGCTCTTCTGTCAGCGGCGATGGCTGTTTGTGCCGTGGGCAGCTTCACCTTGGCTCAGCAGACTGTGGTCGACCTGGGCACATCGGGCTTCCGCGTTGACGACCCCGTGCAGACTCTGCGTTGCTTTGCCACCCAGCAATGCGCCGACGCAAGCGCGGACGAAGCGCCGCCAGTGTTGCTTACGCCACTGATTACCGCCATCCCCGCAGACGCGTCACCGGCAGCCACCTGGACGCCTGCGCCGCAGATTGTGCTTGTGCCCTCCGCGACGCCGCTACCAACTGTGGCTGCATTGCCGAGCGATTTGCCGCCAGTCGACCCGCGCGCCCTGACCATCCTGCTGCTGGGAATCGATCAGCGCCGCGCCATGCAAGACGACGGACCCTTCCGCACCGACACCATGATCCTGCTGCATGTTAATCCGGCGCGCCAGACGGTCGGTGTGCTGTCGCTGCCTCGCGATCTGTGGGTGCGCATCCCCGGCTTCGGCGAAGCGCGCATCAACACCGCAAATTTCAAAGGCGATGCCGCCGCCTATCCCGGTGGCGGTCCCGCCCTGGCGATGGCGACGATTTATGAGAATTTCGGCTTGCGCGTCGACAAATACCTGCTGGTGAACTTCGAGGTATTTATCACGCTGGTCGATACGCTCGCGCCGGATGGCGTGCCCATCACGGTGAGGGAGTTCATTGATGACCCGCATTATCCGGACGAGGCAGAAGGCTTTAATCCGATCCGCTTCGAACCCGGTGACTATCGGCTGGATGCGGAAGCGCTGCTGCAATATGCTCGCACGCGCGCGACATCGGGCGGCGACTTCGACCGGGCGCGCCGTCAGCAGCAAGTGTTGGATGCCGTGCGCGCCCATGTCCTCAGCGCCGGTGGCATCGCCAACTTCATCGGCCAGGCACCGTACCTGTGGGGGCAGCTGCAAGACAACTTCAGCACCAACCTGGATCTGAATGATATCCTGTCGCTGGGACAACTGATGGGCAGCATCCAGCGCGACGACATCCGCTACAGCGTGATTAGCAACCTGCACGTGGTGCCGGGCACGAGCAGCGATGGGCAGCAGATCTTGATCCCCAATTTCGATTCAATCCGCGATCTGATCGTGCGCACCTTTTATCCACCCGACCTGAGCGCCGATGATATGCTGGAACGGGTGCGGCAAGAAGCGGCGCCGATCGTCATTTGGAATGGCACGCAGATCGACAACCTGGCGCGCGATACCAAATCTTGGCTGGAAGCGCAGGGCATGCGGGTCAGCGACATCGGCAGCGAGCAGAATCGTTATCGGCGGCAGACCGAGATCCGCGTTTATGGGCGTTACAGCTGGACAGCGCAGTACCTGGCGGACTTGCTGGGCGTGCCAAGCGACCGCATCTTGCCCAGTGGCGACCGACAAATCGCGCAGGGCGTGCTGGTGCTGCTGGGGGCGGATGCGCCGGCGGCCATCGGCGGATAAGCGGCTGCGCGGAGACTGTCCCAACATCCACGAGCACTGCCTCGAAGTAAACAACTTTACACAGAGATCATAGAGAGCACAGAGAAAAGCTTTCAATTTAACTTGGAGAGCCTGACAGGCCGCCCTCCTTGCAACGAGGATTCAGAAATATTCTGCCTAAGCAAATCTATCTCAGTAAGTGCGAGTAAGTCGTGAAACAACAATTTGCCACCGAGGCACAAAGAAAAACCTTGCTTTTCACTCTGTGTACTCTCTCCAACTCGGTGTACTCGGTGGTTTTTTTGTATTGCTTTCTTGGTTTTACTTCTGTGCCGCTGTGGCAAGAATGATTGAATTCGGTCGCCCAGTGATACAGACGAAGCGACCAAGCCCCGACCGCGCCACAATATGCTACAATTTGCGCATTGCTCGCGGCACACCAGGACGGCTTCATGGCTGCAGACAGACGCCGACCGCTCGCCCGGCTGGTCTGGCTCGATCCTTTCAGTGGCGAAACGCGCGAACGAGCGCTGCACGAAGGCGACAGTCTCCGCATCGGCCGCTCGGCTGATAACGACATTCAACTACCAGAGGCGCATATCTCGCGGGTTCATGCCATCATCGCCTGCCAAGATGGTGAATTTAGCATCGATGATGTCGGCAGCGCCAACGGCAGCTTTGTGAATGGCAACCAGATTTATGGCAAGCATGCGCTGAATATCGGCGACGAGGTGCATCTGTTCGTTTCGGCATTGAAGCTGCTGGGGAGCGAAGATGCGGCTGAAGATGCGGCCAAGCTGGTTTCGAAAGTCGCGGGCGACCGCGCGAGTTTGCGCATCTTGCGCGGACCACAAGCCGGGCATGTCTTCGCCCTGCTCAAAGACGAATTGTATGTCGGGCGTTCGATGCCCAACGCCAACTGGGAAATCGCGCTGCAAGACCCAACCGTTTCTCGTCCGCATGCCTTCATCGTTCGCGAAGATTCGCGTTGGAAGCTATTTGATCTGGGCAGCATCAATGGCACTGCAGTCAATGGCAAGGCGATAATCGGCGGCAAAGCGGAGTGGCTGGACGATGGCGACCGCATCGCTTTTGGCGGCACGCTGGCTCAATTCCGCATCGGCTTCCCCAATACCGCCGAAACCGAGCCGATAAGCTAACTCCCCGCTGCACGAGAAACCAGTCAGGGAATCCACATGAGCAAACCCAATATCATTCTCATCATCGCCGACGACATGGGTTATGGCGATTTTGGGATTTTCAACAACCAGGTCAGTTGCACGCCGCACCTGGATGCGCTGGTCGAAGAAAGCATCACGCTGACACAGCATTATTCCGCAGCACCTGTCTGCGCGCCCGCACGCGCCGCCCTGATGACGGGCCGCTATCCGCATCGCACCGGCAGCATCGACACGCTGGAAGCGCGTGGATTGGATCGCCTGCATCTGGACGAAATCACCCTGGCCGATATCTTGCGCAACGCCGGATACGCGACAGGCCTGGTGGGCAAGTGGCACAATGGCGCGCTGGACTCTCGCTATCATCCGCGGGCGCGCGGCTTTGACGAATTCATCGGCTTCCAGGGCGGCTGGAATCCTTATTATCGCTATCGGCTCGACCGCAACGGCGCGATTGAATATGGCGGCCGCGACCGGTATCTGACCGATGTCTTCAGCGACGCGGCGATTGACTTTGTCGAACGGCACAGCAGCGAGCCATTCTTCTTGCAGCTGGCGTATAATGCGCCGCACTTTCCGCTGGAGGCGCCGGATGCCATTGCGCAGAAGTACCGGGAAAGTGGCTTCAGCCTCGGCGTCAGCCTGCTCTACGCCATGATTGAAGTGATGGACGCCGGCATCGGGCGCATCAACGAGCGGCTGGGGCAACTGGGCATCGCCGACAATACAATCGTGATCTTCACCAGCGACAACGGACCGGCGCTGGGCGACTGGAATGGTTTTTCGCAGCGGCGCTGGAATTGCCACTTCAATGGCGGCAAAGGCAATACTTATGAAGGCGGCATTCGCGTACCGCTGATCATGCGCTGGCTGGATGGCTTGGATGGCGGCGCGCGCAGCGACGAACTGGCGCACTTCACCGACTGGCTGCCCACTTTGCTCAACCTGGCGGGCATTGACAAACCGGACGATCTCGCGCTGGACGGCATCGATATCACGCCTGTGCTGCGCGGCGAAAGCGGCGGCGTGTATCCACAACGTTTCTGGCAGTGGAATCGGTATACGCCGGTGGGCAGCTGCAATGCGGCCATGCGCGATGGCGACTGGAAGCTCTTGCGTCCGCAAATCCGCGAAGCCATGCAGGTCAGCCCGCTGGATACAGCCAACGACAACGCCGTCAAGTACCGACCAGAGCTCTTCTCGGACATCGTACGCGATGCCGGCGCGCCACACGACCTGCCCGATCCTCCGCCGGCGCTGCTTTTCAACCTGGCCGATGACCCGCAGGAACAGCACGATCTGGCAGCGGAGAATCCACAGCGCGTCTCGGCGATGGAGACGGCATTGGCGGATTGGTTCATTGATGTAACCGGGCTGTAAGACTGACGCCGATTCGCTACAATGCGCGTCAGCCGCATGTCCCGATCGGCTCAACAAGATTTTCGCTGATCCAGCCCCGCGCGCCGTGATAATCCACCTTGATATAGCCCTCGCTCCGTTCCAGCGCCGTCAGCTTGATGTCGAAGGGCAGGATGTCGACGATCTCCCCGCCCGGGCTGGCGCGGAAATTGAGCATGTATTGCGTGCGCACCATGCAGCCGCTTAGGCTATAGACAGGCGGCGGCACCGGGGTGGGCGTGGGCACGGGCGGCCCGTCGACCAGAGCGACCGTGCCAGCGCGATTGATCGTCGCGCAGATCATGCCATTTTCGCCAAGAAAAGCCGGCAATTCCGAAACGGCTCGCGGCGCGGTGGCGGCATCCAGAAAACGGAAAGAGCCGCTGCTGCCCTCGAAACAAACCTGCGTATTGTGCAGCACCCAGCCCCAAACATCGACGCCATCGCGGAAGCCCAAACCCAACACGGCTGCGTTGCCGACGCCAGCCGCGTCCACCTGCTGGCACTGCGTCGAATGCGTGATGTTGTACACGCTGATGTGGTCGGGCAGCGACAGGCAAGTCGGGATAATCAACTGCGCCGGAGCCTGGTCGTCGTCTGAGGCCGAGTCGCCGACGCTGGAACTGCCCGAACCGCCGCGGCTATTGTCCGTCCGACCCGAACGCGGCCGAGTGGCGAAGCTCACGACAACCTCCTGGCTGGCGGTATCCTCGCTGGGCTTGGCGTTGCTGGCGGTCAGCG
>DAOUJB010000470.1:0-6762 GCA_034423155.1 Anaerolineae bacterium
GTCATGAGCGAAGGCGGCGCGGCGCTGATGGCAGTTGGACGCGCTGCTGGCGATGATCGGGCGCGGTCTGCGGCAGAAATGGCCATCACCAGCGGCTTGCTGGATGTGACGATCGATGGCGCGCGCGGCATCTTGTTCTCGATCACCGGCGGCGCGGATTTGACTCTCTTCGAGGTCAACGAAGCAGCGGCTATCATCAAAGATTCGGCGCACGCAGAATGCAACCTCATCTTTGGGGCGCACATCGACGAGAGCCTAGGCGACGAAGTGCATATCACCGTGATCGCTACGGGCTTCGAACGCAGCCGGCTGGAAACAACCATGAAAGAAGCGGGACAATTGCCTATCCGTCAATCGGCGCCAGCACAATCAGCGCCCGTGCAGCGCCCGGTCTATGAAGATGTCGAAGTGCAAGCGCCCGGGCAAGGCGTCGCGGTGGGCAGTGGCTCTCCCTTCCAGAGGACGCGCCAGACTCCGCCCTCGCCCGCCCCGGACGATGCCCGAACTTATGACAATATCGACCCCAAGAACACCGAGCTGCCAGCCTTCTTGCGCAAGCGAAATCGTCGGCAGTAGGTTGCCTACTTCGTAAGCTCCCCCTTGTTTTGGGCGGTCCAGTGGGCCGCCCTTTTTTGCGTCGATGGCACGACCGATTCCGACGCCATCGAGACGAAACATGCGCTACAATTCAACCTGAAAAAGCCGAATCGCCGCTAGCCGATTCGCGATTATGCGACCATAATCTGGCTATCCGCAGAACAACAATCTGACGACCCCGTGGCCTTCTTATGAAAGGTATAATATGTACGCCGATGCACCCGAAATGCGTGACATGACACTTGCGACGACCAGCGAAAACAAGCTGCACGACCTGGGCTACAAGATCTTCCTCGACCGCTATGCCCAGAAGGACATGAAGCGCGCCAGCCTGTCTATCGGCGACACGGCGATTGTGGTTGTCGACCCCATGACGGGCCAGCGCGAGGTGGGCTCGATAACCGCGCTCGACCTGCCCACGGTCACCGTCAGATTGCTGGATGGCGAAGTCGTGGAGCGCGACTTGCAGCATGTCGACAAGCCGATCGAGACCGAACCCAGCCAAATGATGGACCGCGTGGCTCGGGGCGTGGCCGCGATCGAGGACGGCGAGGCGAAACGAAGCGAGTGGACGGGGAAATTCCGCTGGCTGCTGGACGGCTGGAAGTTCGTGCCCGGCGGGCGCATCTTGACCGCGGCCGGCACCGATCAAGACCTGACCTATTACAACTGCTATGTCATCCCGTCGCCGCATGACTCGCGCGATGGCATCATGACGACGCTGGGGCAGATGACCGAGATTATGTCGCGCGGGGGTGGCGTGGGCATCAATTTATCGACCCTGCGACCACGGCATGCCTATGTAAAGGGCGTCAACGGACGCTCCAGCGGGGCTGTCTCCTGGGGCGGCTTGTATAGTTTCGTCACCGGGCTTATCGAACAGGGCGGCAGCCGGCGCGGTGCCTTGATGTTGATATTGAACGACTGGCATCCCGACATTTTTAACTTCATCCACAGCAAGCAGCAAGCGGGCAACATCACCAATGCCAACATCAGCGTCGGCGTGTCTGACAAGTTGATGGCGGCGGTCGAGGCTGATGGCGATTGGGAACTGGTCTTCCCCGATACGCAGGATCCGGATTACGACGAGCTTTGGGATGGCGATCTGGATACCTGGATGGCGACCGGACGCAAAGTCTCGCATCACAAGACCATCAAGGCGCGCGAATTGTGGGATGCGATCATCGAAAGCGCCTGGTCCAGCGCCGAGCCGGGCGTCTGGTTCCGCGAGCGCAGCAACAAGATGGCGAATAGCTGGTACTTCAATCCGCAGATATGCACCAATCCCTGTGGCGAACAGCCGCTAGGCGCTTTTTCCGTCTGCAACCTCGGCGCAATTAACTTGTCGAAATTTTATGATGAGCGCAGGCATGATGTCGCTTGGGACGAGCTGCGGCGCACGGTCGCCTATGCCACGCGCTTCCTTGACAATGTCATCGACACCACGCCGTATTTCTTTGAGGAAAACCGCAAAGTGCAGCTGTCGGAGCGGCGCGTCGGGCTGGGCACGATGGGCATCGCCGAACTGATGCTGAAGCTGGGCGTGCGCTATGGCAGCGATGAGTCGGTCGCCGTCATCGACAAAATCTACCGAGAGATCGCGGTCACATCGTATGAGACCTCGAGCGATCTGGCGCTGGAAAAAGGTGCCTTCCCCATGTTCGACGCCGAAATGTTTCTTGAAAGCGGCTTCATGCAAACGATGCCCCAGGCGGTGCGCAAGAAGATCCGCCGCGATGGCATCCGCAATGTCACCCTGTTGACGCAAGCGCCGACCGGCACCACGGGCACGATGGTCAATACCTCGACCGGCGTTGAGCCCTTTTTCTCCTGGGTCTATTACCGCAAGAGCCGTCTCGGCTTGCACGAGGAGCAGGTGCCCATCGTCAAGGAGTGGTACGAAGCCAATCCCGACGCCGATTCCCTGCCCGAGTACTTCGTCACGGCGATGGACCTGTCGCCCAATGAGCACATCAAGGTGCAAGGCGCCTTCCAGCGCTGGATCGACAGCGCCATCAGCAAGACTTGCAATGTGCCGAATGACTACAGCGTTGAGCAGGTCAGCGAGTTGTACAAATACATGTACGAGCTCGGCTGCAAGGGCGGCACCATCTATCGCGATGGCAGCCGCGACGAACAGGTGCTGATGCTCAAAGGCGATGAACGCGCCGAAAGCGAAATGGCTGGGCTGAAAGGCAGCAGCGGCGAATCCAGCGAACTCGCCGAACCCGCCACCACGCCGCATCGCGTCTATCCGCGCCCCGACAAATTGCGCGGCACGACCGTGGCCACCCTGACGCCATTTGGCAAAGCCTATATCACCATGAACATCGATGAAGATGACAACCCATTCGAAGTCTTCGTGGCGATTGGCAAAGCCGGCAGCGATATCCAGGCCGACGCCGAGAGTCTGGGCCGGATGCTTTCGTTGCTGCTGCGTACCACAGCCCCGCCCAACCGCCGCGAAATGCTGAGGCTGATTATTGAGCAGCTGCAAGATATTGGCGGCGCGCGGCCCATCGGCTTTGGACCCAAGCGCGTGCTTTCGCTGCCCGATGCCGTGGCGCGCGCGTTGCAGGTCGAGTTCTTTCCAGAAGAGCCGATGCAGCAGCTGGGCTTGCCTATTGCGGCCTCGGCAGGGATGGAGCAGGCGAATGTCAGCGCATTGTCAGCGACGAATCCTGCCATATCCGGCGCGGACATGTGCCCGGAGTGCAATATGATCACGCTGGTGCGCGCCGAGGGCTGCCGCAAGTGCGTGTATTGTGGCTATAGCGAGTGTTGAGCCCGTGCGCTCTATCCAGCGTTCCTGCGCTCGGCTGCCAATTCGCGCTTGAAAGCGCCCATACTCCTGCTCAGCAGCGCTATTGGCATTGAATGGCGCTGCGCCAAATTGACCAGTGACAGATAAGTCACATTTGATGGGTATCAAGCTGCGAAAGCGCGTTTTCCCTGGATTGCTTGCGGCCATGCTGCTCTACTTCACCGGCTTTATGGCGCTCGTGCAGTTTATTGGCACGCAAGACACGGCGCAGCGATCTGATGTCATCATCGTGCTGGGCGCGGGATTGCGGCGCGATGGACGGCCCAGCTCGGCATTGGCCAAACGCAGCCAGCACGGCGCGGCGCTTTGGAAGAGCGGCCTGGCAGAACGCGTCATCTGCACCGGCGGACAAGCCAATGCCTTTCCGCGCTCCGAAGCAGAAGCCTGCCGCGAGGTATTGCTGCGCAACGGCGTGCCAGCAGCCGCCATCATCCTGGAAGACCGCAGCCGCAGCACCGAAGAAAATGCCATCTTCAGCAAGTCGCTCATGGACGGATTGGGGTTGAAGAGCGCTGTGTTGGTCAGCGACAACTACCACATGCTTCGCGCGAACTGGCTCTTCCATCGTCAGGGCATACAAATCTCCCGAAGTGCCGTGCCCGCCGGCCGCGCCAAAACCCTGCGGCAGTTTCCATATGCGCTGCGCGAGTTCGGGGCGATTCATTGGCAAGCCTTGAAGGACGCACTGGGCTTGCCCGTGACGCAGTTGCCGGGCATATAATCGGGATGATCGCACCAGGTTTCTTGCCAGCGAGTACGCCGCGAGTTCGTTACATAAGTGAAACCATTAAAGAATTGCGCATTTTTCGACACCGACAACACAGCGTGCACAGAGGGCACAGAGGTATAAATCGCTCGGTGTACTCTTTCAACTCGGTGTACTCGGTGGTAAAGCTTTAGAGGCGAATTCCTTGTAAAAATGCTCCATCGTACTGCGATTGCCCAGGGCATATAATTGACTCCTGTGACGAATTGCGAAAGCGAGCGCTGACATGACCGAAATCATTTGCATTGGCGTGCCCTACTATTTGGGCGAGGCGCTGGCCGAACGGCGTGAAGTCGCAGCCCTGCGCGATAGTGGCATCGCCGATGAGCTGAAGGCCGAATGGATCGATATCGCGCCGGACTTCGCCGCGCACGAAGACCCGGTCGTAGCCGTCAATTGGGCGCTGGCCGAGGCTATCCAAGCCCATGCGCCAAAGACGCCGGTGGTCTTTGCCAACGACTGCACCAGCTGTCTGGGCGTGGTCAAAGGCATCGAAAGTCATTCGCCGGCCATCCTGTGGTACGACTCGCACGGCGACTTCAACACGCCAGAGACGACACCCAGTGGCTTCCTCGGGGGCATGCCTCTGGCGGCGCTGGTCGGACGCGGCAATCAGCATCTCATGCGCGGCTTGCAGCTTGCGCCGCTGGCCGAATCGGACATCGCCATCAGCGATGTGCGCAACCTCGATCCACAAGAAGGCGTGATGCTGCGCGAAAGCCAGGTCGCTATCTATGAGACACTGAGCGAGCTGGACGCCGCGCCGCTGCCAGACAAACCGCTCTACATCCATTTCGATACCGATGTAGTCGACTGCGCCGAGATGCCCGCCATGAGCTATCCCGAGCCAGGCGGACCCACGCTGGACGAGAGCATCGAGTCGCTGCGTAACGCGCTGGCCAAGAGTCGCGTCGCCGCCGTGTTGTTCAGCCTGTGGAATAGCACGCTGCCCGGCGCGGACGAAGCGATGGCCGCAACGCTGCGGCTGGTGCGCGCATTGAAGCCAGTCGCCGATTCACGATAAGGCGCGCAATTTGCAGCAATGCCTTGCGGGGCGGCGCAAAAGCGCGTATGCTTTATTCGTAGGCGAGCAGTAAGACGCGAGGGAAGTGCCAGTTGTACAGCGACAACGAGATTCTGTTCCCACATTATGCCATCCCCGCCCTGCGCAACACGCGGGATGGGCAATGGGCGCAGCTTATCGACGATCTGGAAGACAAACCAGAAACCAGCCCTGAGATCCTCGGGCTGATGTCATTGATGATCGACTTGAACGGCTGCTTGACATGCGAAACCGACAGCTTCCGAGCGATGCGCGGCTGCACAGCTTGCGCCAAACAGACTTTGCGCAGATGCAAAGACAGCGATGAAGAATTGCTGCGCTTGTATCGCCAGAGGGTGGCACAAATGCGCGACGCAGACCGGGATGCGCAACAATGAGCGCTGATTTCGACTGCCGGTTGACAGCCAGGCCCCCATCATGTTAAGCTTTGTTCTTGCGGCGGCTGCTTCGGCATGTCGTCATTTTATCGCATCCTAATGAAGGGTCGTGCCAAGATAGCGAGTTCAGGACTGCGAATTAACGGCAATATCCGCGGTGTGCGCGAAGTTCGCCTGATCGACCATGCCAACAACAATATCGGCGTTGTGGGCATCAGCTATGCCCAAGAGCGCGCCGATGCCGCTGGCTTGGATCTGGTTGAGGTCGCGCCCAAAGCCCGTCCGCCCGTCTGTCGAATCATGGACTATGGCAAGTTCCAATACGAGCAGAGACGCAAGGAACGCAAGTCAAAGAAGAACCAGATCAAGGTGACCGTCAAAGAGATCCAGCTGCGTCCGAAAACCGACGAGTATCATTTGCAATTTGATATCAAACGCGCGCAAAAGTGGCTGCAAGAAGGCAAGAAGGTGAAGTTCCGTGTGCGTTTCCGCGGTCGCGAAATCACGCATCAGTACATCGGACGCGACCGGCTGGGCAGGATCGAAGAAGCGCTCAAGGATGTCGGCGTGGTGGAGCAGCGCCCCAATATCGAAGGCCGAGACATGCTGATGATCCTCGCGCCGACCAAGGAATTCAAACAAAGTTCGGAGAAGTAATCGTGCCACGCAAGAAGAAGAGCACAAAATACAAGCTGAAGACGCACAAAGCCACCGCCAAGCGCTTCAAAATGACGGGCACCGGCAAGATCGTCCGCACCAAAGGTGGCAAGAGTCATCGTCGGCGTATGTCTGCCAAGCGCGTGCGCCGTCAATGGGACAAGACCATGCAGGTCGGCGAGAAAGCCATGCAGCGCCGCATCCGCCGCCTCGCACCTTACCTCGGCAAATACAAAGCCAACCCGCCCGCCTAACCCAGCGCCAATCACGGAGAAATCGCAATGGCCAGAACACGCACCGGCTTCGTCAGAAGGCGCCGGCATAAAAAAATCATCAAGATGACCAAAGGGCAATGGGGCACGCGTAGCAAAAATTTCAAGCGCGCCAACGAAGCCATGATGCGCAGCTTGTGGTATGCCTACCGCGACCGCCGTCAGCGCCGCCGCCAACTTCGCCGCCTGTGGATCCAGCGCATCAA
>DAOUJB010000471.1:0-3743 GCA_034423155.1 Anaerolineae bacterium
GATCCGGGCTGAGCTGGCGGCGCCATTCGGCATCGGACTTGCGGATTTTCGCGGTCATGGCGGTTTGTCCTTTCTGCATCGCCTTTCCGCCAGTGTCGGCGAGAATTGTTACGCGCGACTAACGGGCGCATCTGTATTGTAATAGAAGGGCGGGCGGTTTGACGAAGCAACCTGAGCTTGTAAAATAGCTGGCGGAGTGAAGGTCAGATGTTGCGGCTGTGGAAAGGAGACCACCCATGCCCAACACCATTCCCATCAGCGAAGTCGCGCGCGGATTCGACTTCCTGCTCACCGAAACATTTGAACAAGCCCGCGGCGCGTACCTCGACAAGGGCGAAACGCTCTTCGAAAGCCTCGCCCAAATCTCCGCCGCCGCTGCCTCGCAGCCCATGGGCGACTGCGCCACCATCGCCGCTCATGTCGCGCATATCGACTATTACCTGCGCGTGCTGGAAGCGCGCATGTTCGGGCGCGATGTCAGCTGGGTGAACTGGGGCGAAATCTGGCAAACGGTCAGCGCGGTGGACGAGGCCGCCTGGGCAAGCCTGCAAGACGAGCTGAGGGCGAATTATGCGCGCATCAAGGGACACCTGACGGGCGCGGACGAGTGGCAGGGCACACGCGAACTTTCCAGCCTGCTCGGCATCATCGCGCACAGCGCCTACCACCTGGGCGAGATCCGCCAGATGATGTGCCGCCTGCGCTCGTGAAAAGCGTCGTTTACCGCGAGCCCGGGCGATTCGCTGGCTGGCCCGCCAATTATGGCATGTGGGCTTGGGGCGAGGAGATCGTGGTCAGTTTCACGGTCGGCGCGCACCAGACGGTCGAGCGGGGTCATGCGCGCGACAAACGGCAGCCTTTCGTCAACAGGCAGGCGCGCAGCCTCGATGGCGGGCGCAGCTGGCAGACCGAGCCATTCAACGGCGCATTGCCAGGCGGGCGCGGCTTATCGGCGGACGAACACATGGCGGCGGGTCTGCGCCTGGCGGATGGCATGGACGCGCGGACTGCGACAATCCCGCCGGCGCCGCTGGACTTCACGCGAGCCGATTCGGCGCTGATGCTGGCGCGCACCGGCTTGGCGCGGGGCGTTTTCTCTTTTTTCTATGTCTCATCCGACCGCTGCCGCAGTTGGAACGGACCCTATCGCTTGCCCGATTTTGGCGAAACCGGCATCGCCGCCCGCACCGATGTCATTGTGGGTGGCGCACAGGAAGCGTTGTTCTTCCTCACCGCCAACAAATCCGATGGACAGGAAGGCAAAATCATCTGCGTGCGCACCGAAGATGGCGGACGCAGCTTCCAGCGGCTTTCGCAAGTCGGCGCAGACCTGGATGCCCATGGCGACTTCGCGATTATGCCGAGTTCCTTGCGGCTTGCGGACGGGCGTTTGCTCTGCGCGCGGCGTTGTCGCACTGGTGTGGATAAACGCAGTTTTATCGACCTGTTCGCTGCGGACGACGGCGCTACGACCTGGCGCAAAATCAGCCGACCAGTCGCGTTCGACAAGCCCGAGCACAGCGGCAATCCACCTTGTTTGCTGGCGCTGCGCGATGGGCGGCTGGCGCTGCTCTATGGCAACCGCGACAGCTATGCCATCTGCGCGAAGATCAGCGAAGACGGCGGAAGCAACTGGAGCAGCGAGATCGTGCTGCGTGGCGGCGGCGCAAACGCCGATATGGGTTATGTGCGGGCGGTCGTTCTCGATGACGGGACGGTAGTCGCAGCCTACTACATCAACGATCGCCCCGATGGCGATGGCGAGCGCTTTATCGAAGCCATGCTGTGGACGCCGTGAGGCTCGTGCTTGGGATACGCCCCGCCGGCTTGGTGTGGATGTTTGCATTTTACGCGTAATGGATTGTTAATACTGGGACATGTATCGTGCTATACTTTCGTCGCAGGATTACCTGCTTTTTTCCAAGTTATAGGAGCATTCAAAATGCGTAGATCGATTTTCCTCTTTGTCCTGCTGTTGCTGATGTGTAGCGGCGGCGTATTCGCGGATAGTCACGACGGCGACGACATGTCGATGGGCATGCCCTATTCAGAAGGCGGCGTGGCGGCCGTGCCAGTCGGTGGCGATGGTCCCGCGCCTGCGTTTCCCGGCGGTGCCTATGAATTTGTCATCCATGCCCACGACGGCGACAGCCTGACCTTCGCCACCATGCTCGCCCAATCCAACGATGGTTTCCTCGCGCCCACGGAATACGGCATCGCGCTGTACGACATGGGCGAACCGGTCAGCGGCGATGTCACCGACCAGGTCTACTATTGGGATCTGGGCAGCGAACGCAACGAGCCGATTGGCGAAGGCATGTATCAAGCGCCGCGTCAACCCGCGCCCAACAGCGGTCCCGCCGGCGATGGTATCGTGCGACTCGCCAGCGATCTCGACGATAACTACAGCTATCCCACGGCCGATGAGATCGTCGTCGTCACGCTGACCCCCGGCGACATGGGCGAAATCACCGTGCGCATTGAAAATATCTCCGATATGTCCATGTATCCCTCGCCTATCACGCCGGTCTTCTGGGTCGTGCAATCGTCTGACGACATGATGATGATGGAAGACATGATGGACGATGACATGAGCGACGACATGGACGCCGACATGACGGACACCGACATGGGCGACGACATGATGATGGAAGACGACATGATGATGATGAAGCATGGCTTCCTCTTCACCACGGGCGCGCCGGACTATGGCTATGGTTTGGAGAACCTGGCGGAAGATGGCGATCCCTCCGTATTGGCGGCGCATCATGGCATCGGCATGGACGAGATGATGATGGACGGCATGATGATGCACGATATGATGATGCAGATGGACGATATGATGATGGGCGACGGTATGTAGTCCGACTACCCAGCTCGTCCGACGCATAGACATAGAACTCCCAAGGGGCGACTCGCAAGTCGTCCCTTGCATCACTTGCCTCAATTGACAGAATCCCCGCGCACCGCCCCTCTCCGTTTTTTCTTGGCGCAGTTTTTTTCGCGCAGCCAGGCAGAATCTGCTATGGTAGGCGAGATGGAAAGGAGCGCGACATGACAAAGGTCCCGCAGAAACGCCGCCGCATCAACAAGAAATTCTATGAGCGCGAACTCGCCCGCCTGCAATTCGAGCTGGTGAAGTGGCAATACTGGATCAAGTCGCAGCGCATGCGCGTCATTGTAACTTTCGATGGGCGCGATGCAGCTGGCAAGGGCGGCACTATCAAGCGCATTATGGCGCCGCTGCCGCCGCGAGACATCCGCCTGGTCGCCTTGGCAAAACCATCCGACCGCGAACAGACGCAATGGTACTTCCAGCGCTATGTGGCGCATCTGCCGGCTGCTGGCGAAATCGTCCTTTTCGACCGCAGTTGGTACAACCGCGCCACCGTCGAACGCGTCATGGGCTTTTGCAGCGACAGACAATACTGGGATTTCCTGCGCGATGCCCCGAACTTCGAACGGCTGCTGGTCAACGATGGCATGATTATGCTGAAGTACTGGCTGTCAGTCGACCATGACGAGCAAGAACGCCGCTTCCAGGAACGAGCGCATAACCCGGCGCGGCGCTGGAAATTGAGCGAGCTCGACCTCGAGGGGCGCCGGCGCTGGGTCGCCTATTCCAAAGCCAAAGATGCCATGATCGAGCACACCGACATCCCAGAGTCGCGCTGGCGTCAGATCAATTCCAACGACAAACGGCGTCTGCGGCTGAATGTGATGCGCGATATGTTGGACGCGAT
>DAOUJB010000472.1:0-3698 GCA_034423155.1 Anaerolineae bacterium
GCCGGGAAGTAGCCAACATCCACGACCTCGTCATTGACATAGGTCAGGTAGAAGTTGATGAAGGCGTTGACCTGCGCGTTTTCTGCCATGATGCCGGCATCGCTGTAGATGTAGAGCGGGCGCGCCAACGGATAGCTGCCATCATCGGTGGTTTCGGCGTTGGCTTCGATGCCCTCGATGTTGAGGATATTCAACACATCGGCATTCTCTACATAGTAGGCATAGCCGAAGAAGCCGATAGCATAGGGGCTGCCGGTGATGCCTTGTACCAGCACATTGTCATCCTCGGAGAGCTGCGGATTGGCGCTGAGGATGGGCTCTTCATCTTCGTCGAATACTTCTTCGACAAAGTAGTCGAAAGTGCCGCTGTCGGTGCCGGGGATGAAGCGTTGGATAGCTTCGCTGGGCCATTCTGCGCGGACATCCGCCCAGGTTTCGGCGCTGCTGAAGATCATCGCCAGTTCTTCCAGCGTGATATCGCTGACGAAGTCATTTTCGGCGGAGACGGTGACAGCCAAGGCATCGGTGCCGACGCGGAATTCGATCGGTTCGCGGCCGATGTCAGCGCAAGATTCGATTTCGCTGTCTTTGATGGCGCGCGAGGCGTTGCTGATATCGGTCTCGCCTTCGACACAGAAGCGCTCGAAGCCAGCGCCAGAACCAATCGAAGCGATCGACGGCGCGACGCCACCTTCGTCCGTCCACAATTCAGCCATGCGTTCGCTGAGCGGGAATACGGTGGAGCTGCCGGCTGTGATGATGGAGCCGCCGGCGTGGTCGAGCGGATCGACATTGGGTAGCCCGTTATCCGTCTCGTCCATCGCCATAGCGGGGACCAAAAGCAGGATTGCGGCGAGCAGAATGGAAAGCAAGCGTACGGTTTTCATGTGGGATGCGTCCTCCATAGACCTGAAGCGTTTGTCGGTTCGGGTGGCTCATCCACCCGCGAGCCATGCTAACCGGCGCTGTGTTAAAGAGGGAATCGAATTGATTAAGCGGCGGCTATGCTTTCATTAAGTGGCTGCCGGCAGCAACGGACTGGCTCATTTTGGTCGCGCTGGGCGTTTGCGCTACAATCTGCCTGCGCGCAATCGCTGGACAGCCGAGCATGATCAAGTATTTCCAACGCCGCATCCTGCAAGCTATCCCCACCTTCTTCGGTGTGACGATCTTGTCTTTCCTGATCATGTTGTCTGCGCCGGGCGATCCAGTCGCCATGATCGCCTTTTCGCCCAACCCATCGCCAGAAGCCATAGAGGCGCAGCGCCGCCAGCTGGGCCTCGACCAGCCGCCGCTGTTGCAATATGTCTATTGGCTGGTCGGCAACGACTGGACGACGATCGACATCGATGGCGATGGCATCGGCGAAGCATCGGGCGAGCGCTTGGGTCTGCTGCGCGGGGACTTGGGCGAGTCGATCAAGCAGCGCCGCCCGGTGATGGATTTGATTGTGCAACGGATACCGGCCACGCTCAGGCTGGGTGTGGCTGCGCTCGTAATCGGTTATGTCATCGGCGTCAGCTTGGGCGTGCTGGCCGCGGTCTTCCATCGCACCTGGATCGACCAGCTCATACGCGTCTTGTCTGTGATCGGCAATGCGGTGCCGGCTTTTTGGCTGGGCTTGCTGCTCATCATCATTTTCGGCGTGCAGCTCGATCTGTTGCCGATCAGCGGCATGCGCAATATCACGCAGCGCGGACCCCAGAGCATCGGCGATGCCCTGCGTTACATGATCATGCCTGTTTCCGTGTTATCGCTGAACACAATCGCTTTTATCTCGCGCTTCACACGGACGCAGGTCTTGGAAGTGCTGCAGCAAGATTACATCCGCAGCGCCTACGCCAAAGGTCTGCCGACGCAGATGATCTGGTTCCGGCATGCCTTGCGCAACAGTTTGCTGCCGGTAGCGACATTTTTTGGCCCCTCCATCGGCACGCTGTTGGCGGGCGCTGTGATCATCGAACAGGTCTTCCAGTGGCCCGGCATGGGCAAGCTGATCATTGACTCGGTGTATTCGCGAGATTATCCGCTGGTGATGGGTTCGGTTGTGGTCGCCTCGGTGATGTTCATCTTGGGCGTCTTGCTCTCGGATATCTTGTATGTCTTGCTCGATCCACGCATTCGCCTGGAGTAGATCAACTTGACGAGTCACGATTCTATCGCCCAGATCGGCAAGGCAGGCAGCGAGCGGCAATCGCGTTCGTTTTGGCGAGACGCCTTCGGCTTCATTCTGCGCGACCGCCTCACCGTGCTTGCAATCGGCATTTTGCTCGTGGCGACGCTGATCTGCTCGCTTTCGCCGGTTGTATTGGAACGGGTTTTCCAACTGGAAGTGAACGATACCAGCATCCCCGATCGCTTCAAGCTGCCGGGCGAAGACGGTTATGTGCTGGGCACGGACCAGCTTGGTCGCGACCAGCTGCTGCGCCTGATCTATGGCGGGCGGGTCTCGCTGACCATTGCCTACCTCGCCAGTGTCATCACCGTCACCATCGGTGTCACTCTGGGCTTGCTGGCCGGCTATTATGGCAAGGCTGTCGATGATCTCATTTCCTGGGGAGTCAACACGCTCAGCGCCATCCCGCCGCTATTCCTGCTGCTGATCGCGGCGGCCGTGTGGGAGCCTTCGACCGAGGTGCTGGTGGTTATGCTGGCGACGCTCGGCTGGGTGGGCACGAGCCGCCTGGTGCGCGGAGAGGTGCTGTCCATGAAAGAGCGGGATTATGTGTTGGCGGCGCGGGCTGTCGGCGCGAGCGACTTAAGAATCATCGTCTATCACATTTTGCCGAATGTCTTTTCTATCGTCATGGTCACCATGACCATCATCGCCGGCAACTTGATTCTGATCGAATCGGGGCTGAGCTATCTCGGCATGGGCATCCAGCCGCCGACGCCGACCTGGGGCAATATGCTGACCGATTCGCGCAGCTACTTGGTGACGGGCGTGCACCTGATCGTCATGCCGGGCATCTTGATTATGATCACAGTGCTGTGCTTCTATTTGGTAGGCGATGGCTTGCGCGATGCGCTGGATCCACGGCGGTATCAGCAGTAATGGGTTTGCCACAGAGGCGTAGAGACATAGAGGGTTGTCGTATGGGCTTGCTGTGGCAGTGTCGGGAACGCGGCGATGTCCCGTCTTGTGTCAGATCTGTGGTACAATCCGTGAAGCGCAGACTCAATGAGGAACGGTGACAAATGGGCTGGGAAGAGCTATTGATTGCAATCGCCACGAACATTAGCGTTACGGCTGGCTTGTTTTTGTGGCTGCGCAATGACATCAAACAGTTGGACGGCAAAATGGTCGATGGATTCCAGGCGGTGGATGATCGTTTGCGCGCTGTAGAGCAGGAGCAAGCTCGCATAGCGGGTCTGCTGCAAGGGCTGGGATTGACTAGCAAACTGCCTTCCGGCGATTCGTCGTAGGGAAACCGTAGAACCGCGATCCGTCGTAGGGGCGGCTTATTCAGGTCGCTCGCACTACCACGAAAAACACAGAAGGGCGGCCCAAATAGGACCGCCCCCGCATTTTGTGGATTTTGGCGATTAAGCGCCTACTCCTCAAGCGTCCACTTGTGAATATCCGCCGTGTAGCCATAGAACACCCAGAAGGCTGTCGGTTCGAAGCCTTTGACGCGCTTGGTGGCTGTCTGCCAGATATTGGGCACGAAAGTCCAGTCGTAGGCGACTTCTTCGTG
>DAOUJB010000473.1:0-2654 GCA_034423155.1 Anaerolineae bacterium
CCATAAGCCACTCGAGCGGCTGCAATTACGCTCTCGACAGCGGGCCAGTCATCCTTAATGCTATCGGTCCATTCTTCGTGCACATCGTCATCCCAGCGCCAGCGGTCTTTGAATCTCGCCCCAGCCGCCAGACTCTCGGGCGTGGCGTGAAAATCGCGATTCTTGTTGAACGGCGGGTCGGTGGCGATGAGGTGCACAGTCTCGCTGTTCATGCCGCGCAAGAATTCGAGGTTATCGCCGTGATACAGCGTTCGGTTTTTGAAGTTAAGTTGCGCCAAGAGATCTACCTCGCGCTGATCCTTTCCCTTATTGGAGTATACCATTGGCGGCGCGACCTTCGTACAGCGCGTCAGCGGCAAAGCAACGTGCATTGCGCGCGACATCGGCCACAGCGGGATGCAAACTTTCCTTGAGCACTTTATGCAATTAAATGTTCGGCTTGAAGCAGTTGGCATGGAAGACTTGGCAAGAGTTTGCGATATTGCAAGCGCCTATGCGGACGCACGATTCGACATTGTCGACTGCTGCGTCTCGGCTATCCCGGAACGAATGCCCATCACAATGATCGCGCCCTTGCAGCGTATTCCAACCGCCTCGCTGCGGATCAATCACTAGCCATCTATGAGGAACTCGCCGCCTATACCCCGGCGAGTAACCCGGAAGCAATTGAACAGAGAGGGGT
This sequence comes from Anaerolineae bacterium, assembly GCA_034423155.1. Classification (GTDB taxonomy): domain Bacteria; phylum Chloroflexota; class Anaerolineae; order Aggregatilineales; family Phototrophicaceae; genus UBA6055. The sequence continues at coordinate 683 of DAOUJB010000473.1, forward strand.
TGGATCGCCTCACTATCCACGCGCGGCAATTCACCGGCCTGCCGTCGGAGGCATCGCCGTCGCCAGAGCCTTGCTCCAGCGAGCCGCCGCTGCTCGTTTCCGTACGGTTCGGGTTCGGGCTTTGCGTCAGAGCGCCCGGGTTCGCCGTCTGATTGGTGCCATGCGCCGACCCGCCGCTCTGTCCTGCACTGTCAGCGTTGCTGTTGCTGTTCTGGTTTTGTGGCGATTCGGCTAGACGTCCACCACCGCCGCCAGGCTGTACGCACTGCTCAGCGGTGCCGATGAAGACGCCGGCCGCCACAGCCGCTTCGCACCAGCCGGCTTTCCACTCCTCATCGGTTTGGCAATTCGCGCCCTCTCTGTAGCAGGTGTTGTCGGTGAAGTCGGATGCTTGCGCTGCGGTCGCGCCAAGATATAGAGTGAATATACAAGCGATAATCAGGATCGCATCGGGTTTCATAAATGAGCCCATCCCTACGATAGATCATCTCTTGCATAGTGTTTATATGATACACTATATGTGTTATCGTGTCAAATATTAGTTTTCTGCGCTTTATCTGCAAGAACCCGCGCCTCATCATCGCTCAAGCCATACAGCCGATGCATCAGCGCATCAATCCGCATGTCCACGCGCGATTTACGCTTCCGCCACGCCTTGCTATAGCTGTGCAGGTTTATGGAGAGAAAGACGCACATGCTCACTTCGGATGTATGAAACCTCTCTTCACTACTTTCGTTTCAGATAAATCCCTTGGTGTACTCATTCAACTCGGTGCACTCGGTGGCAAAGCCTTCCTCTTCGTCCTCTGTGTCAACAAAATCACCCCACAACCAGAATCTCATGCGACTTCTTCACATGCCCGCGCCCGTCAGCCAGGCGGTTCATGCCGATGCGCGTCTCGCCTTGACCCATGGTGTACTGCCAGCGCACATCGACCACCTCGAAATCGGCATACCATTCGCGGATGGTCGGGCAGTCGTTGTAAGACAGGATGAATCCGCCGCGATGCCCATGCAGCAGGTCGCGCAGCCGCTTGTGCGCGAAGCCCTTGTGATGAATAGGGAAGTTGCGCTGGGGATAAATGCCGCGGAACATCAGACTATCATCGCCGAGATAATAGGGCGGATCGCAATATAGAAAGTCGCCCTGGTGCAGCGGGATGGATTGCTCGAATGACGCGCAGCCTACGCGCAATTTTGGCGCAGAAAAATCGCGCAGGCGGCGCAGCAGATTTTCATAACGTCCGCGCTCCCTATAGATTTTCGACATCCAGCCCAGAAAACCCGGACCATAAGACAGGTTGTGATTGAAGTAGTAGCAGACCGCCAGTTCATGCGGCGATAGGCGGATTTCGCCATCCCAATGCGCTTGCAGCCGCGCCTTGATTTCGTTGTAGGTTTCTTTGCAGGGCTGCAGCTGCATCAGGCTCTCGTAAAGCGCTTGCGGATCGGCCAACAGTTCCGCCCAGAAATTGATCAGGATGTCGAAGATGTCGTAGGCTGTCACCTCGATGCCCAGCTCGCGCGCGCAAGCGACTTCGAAGGAGCCGCCGCCCAGGAAGGGAGATGCCAGGCGCGTGATGCCGTCCGGCAGGTGTTCGAGGATGTGCCCGACCGCCAGGCTCTTGCCGCCGCCATAGCGGATGGGCGCGCCGATATAACGTTTGTATTTGCCTTTGATACCGCGCAGGCTGTGCAGGAGTTCGGCTTTTTGCATGGCAGGCGATTGTAGTTGATTTCGGCAGGCAGGCACAGACAGGCGCGTCTTTGTGATACACTATCCTTGCCTATTCAAGACGAGCGACAGGAACATCAGCATGGCACAGGTCAAATTCACGCCCAACCTGCGGCGCTTCTTCCCCGACCTCTGCGACTGCGCGATCGAAGCGGCCACAGTCGCCGATATCATCGCGGCGGTCGACCAGCGCTGGCGTGGCTTGGGCGACTACATCATCGACGAGCGCGGCTGCCT
>DAOUJB010000474.1:0-2591 GCA_034423155.1 Anaerolineae bacterium
ATCTTCGCTTCCGGCGCGATCAACCTGTTCATGGCTGGCTTGTTCTGGCTGGTTTCGCAGCTGCCGCCCGACCTGGCTGTGGGCGAACAAGCCGAATTTGGCCTGGTGCTGGCGCCAGTGCTGCGCATCTCGCTGGCCTCCATCATCGCTGAGATCATCTCGGAGTTGATCGACACCGAGATATATGAGCTTTGGGTCAAGCGATTCGCCCAGCGCCGGCAATGGGGGCGCGTGCTGGCCAGCAATGCCATCAGCGTGCCGGTCGATACGGCGCTCTTCACGCTGATCGCCTTTGCGGGCGTGCTGCCCAATGCGGTGCTGGTCGGTTTGTTCGTGTCAAATATGTTGATGAAGACCATCATCACCTTCATCTCCATCCCGGGCATCTACCTGGTCAAAGAGCAGCGCGTGGACCTGGGCAAAGCGGGCGGCTGAGGTTAGCTGTGCTACAATGTGGACAGGCGCAGAATAGTGGAGAGGTTAGTCATGCGCATCCGTAATTTGCACATCCTGATTTTGGTAAGCGTTGCTTTTGTGGCCGCGCAGATGGTCGCCGACATATCCAATCTGCGCGATTTGACGCTATTTGGATTCGCCGTCAGCGGTTTCTCTATCGCCTATCCGCTGACCTTCACCTTGCGCGATATGGCGCATAAATTGGCGGGACCGCATGTCGCGCGCACGCTCATCATCGCCGCCGCCGTGATCTACCTGGTCGTGCAAGCCTTCTTCGCCATCATCGCTGGCATGCCACCACCGATGAGCGAAGCCGAGCGCATCTCTTTGGGCGAAATGCTGACGCCGGAATGGCGATTTTTGCTGGCTGCTGTGCTGGCATCGGTGATCAGCCAGTTGATTGATACCGAGGTTTATACGCGCTGGGTGCAGCGCTTCGGGCAAGACATGCAATGGGGGCGCGTCTTGGTCAGCAATGCCATCGGCATCCCCTTGGACCGCATCCTCTTCTTGGTTCTGGCGCTGGCTGGCAGCATATCCACCGATCGCTTCCTGGAACTCTTTATCGGCACGACCATCGTGCGGCTGATCTTCGGCATCATCACCATCCCGGGCATTTACCTGGTCGAGGAGCATTCCGAAGACTGGATTCACATTACCGAAATCCGCCATACCGATCCGCCATCGTTCGCGCGTGGGAAGAACCAGTAGCCAACGCGCCAGCGAGTCTTTGGTCTACCCCATCCCCCATATCACTGGGCTGAGAATTCGTCTCGATCTGCTGCCAGTTATGAAGTCTCCTGACAGAATCTCCACATCCAATGGTGTTAGTTCCCCTCCTTGATGCTTCGGGGAGGGGCCAGGGGAGGGGTAGATCAAAGGTGATTTGTTGAATCAACAGCACCAGGCCAGCGCATCGGCATCGGTCCCGCCCAGATTCAGTTGGGTCAACTCGCCAGAGTCCACATCCACGCGCATGATCCGCGACGAGCCATCCACGGAGCGCGCGAAGGTAAGCGCCAGGCCATCCGGCGTCCACTGTGGCAGGCTGTCATAGCGCGTATCCACCACCAGCGGCTCGACTTGCAGCGAGTCCAGCCGTAGCAGATATATCCCCGATGCACCATCCCGCCGCGATGCAAAAGCGATGCGCGCCCCATCCGGCGACCAGACTGGCGAATTATCCGGCGCGCGATGCGATGTCAGTCGCCGCACAGCGCCTGTTTCCAGCGCCAGCGTATACAAATCCCAGCCGCCGCCGCGATTGGAAGTGAAGACCAACGACCTGCCGTCGGGGCTCCAGTCTGGTTCGCGGTCGCCTGCGCCAGATGCGGTGATGCGCCGCAATCCGCTCCCGTCCGGCTGGACGAGGTAGATGCTGAAATCGCCCGTCTGGTTGCTGGAGAAGGCGATATACGCGCCATCGGGCGACCACGCGGGCGATTCGGCGATGGCGAGGAAAGCCGTCAAGCTGGTTTCTCGGTCGCGCAGCAAGTCATAGACGACGATTTCGCTGCCATATTGCAACAGCTGGGTCAAGGCCAGCCGCGCGCCATCGGGCGAAAAAGCGGGTTCCGTCAGAATGTTGGCGGGCAAGCGCCGCTGCAAATCGTGTGTCAGGTCGTGCACGATGATGATGGGCAAGCCCGTTTCCAGCGTCATGTAGGCGACCATAGACGCGGGGGCTGCCGCCGCTAGCAGAAAACGCAGCGCAATCGCCAGCAGCGCCAGCCCAAACAGCGCCGCGCCCAGCTTCAGATAGCCGCCGCGCATGGGACAGCTGTGGGGAAATGCCGCCGCTTCAGATAAACGCGCAGTTGCTCGGCGGCGATCTGCGCTTCGATACCCATATTATAAAATGCGCCGCGTCCTTTATAAAACACGCCGACCAGATACAGCCCCGGATGCCCCAGCACCTGCCGACCATTTTTGTGCTGGCTAGTATCGCGCAGGGGCCAGCCACGCAGGCCATTCGGTCCCACATCCCAATCGCAGCCACCGGGCAGCGCGTACTGTTCGCGGCTGAATTGCATTTCAATGTCCATATACTGGTGCAGCACGGGCTGATAGCCTGTCGCCATGATCACCATGTCCAGCTCGAGGTAGCTGCCGTCCGCCAGCTGCGCCCCGCGCGC
>DAOUJB010000475.1:0-1880 GCA_034423155.1 Anaerolineae bacterium
AGACGCCGGGCGCAGGACCGGGCAGCGGCGTGATCTGGTCGGTGCACTGCCACAATGATCTGGGCTTGGCGACTGCCAATACGCTGGCCGGCTTGAAACGCGGCGTGCGTCAGGTGGAAGTGACGATAAACGGCATCGGCGAGCGCGCCGGCAACACCAGCCTGGAAGAAGTCGTTATGGCCATCCATACGCGCAAGAGCTTCTATGACCTGCGCACCAATATCGACTCCACGCAAATCATGAAGACCAGCCGCATGGTGCGCAACTATATGGGCATGCCCGTGCAGCACAACAAAGCCATCGTCGGGGCGAATGCCTTCGCTCATGAAAGCGGCATCCACCAGGACGGCGTGCTCAAAAATGCCGAGACATTTGAAATCATGACGCCCGAAACGGTGGGCCTCACGCAGAGCAAACTGGTGCTGGGCAAGCACAGCGGTCGCCATGCCCTGCGCGTGCGACTCGGCGAACTGGGTTACGCTGTCGATGGTGATGAATTGATGGATGTCTTCCGCCGATTCAAGACCCTGGCGGATATGAAAAAGACAGTCACCGATGCCGATCTGGAAGCGCTGGTCGCCGACGAAGCGGCGCAGAAATCCGAAGATTACTTCCGACTGGTGGATATCCAGGTTGTTTGCGGCACGATGGGCATGCCCACGGCGACTGTCAAAATGACCAACCAGCACGGCGAAGAAATCATCGTTGCGGCCGTCGGCACAGGTCCCGTGGATGCGTCGTACCGCGCAGTCGACGAAATCATCCAAGCGCCCAGCACGCTGCTGGAATTCAATGTGCACAGCGTGACCGAAGGCATCGACGCGCTGGGCGAAGTGACTGTACGCATCGCGCCCGAAGGCAGCAACCGCACCTTTGGCGGATATGGCGCCGATAGCGATATCGTGGTATCCAGCGTGAAAGCCTATGTATCGGCGCTGAATCGCATGATCACCAGCTTGGGCTCGGACGATGTCGCTCCTGAGGGCGATGTCGCTATGGTCGGACTAAGCGCCTGACAACGCGCCGCGCTTGATTTTGTAGGGGCGAACCTTGTATCGCCCATTGAAACAAACAGCAACTGAGGACGACAAAATGACACAAAACGGAAATCCACAAACGCTCTTTGAAAAAGTCTGGAACGCCCACACGGTGCGCGAACAAAGCGCCGATGCGCCAGCCGTGCTCTACATTGACCTGCACCTGGTGCACGAGGTTACTTCGCCCCAGGCATTTTCTATGCTGCGCGAACGCGGGCTGACGGTACGGAGACCCGATCAAACGATTGGCACGATGGATCACAGCACGCCGACCACGCCTCGCAACGAGTTGGGCATCATCCCGATCGCCGATACCATGGCGGCCGTGCAGCTGGACACTTTCTCGCGCAACTGCGACGACTTTGGCATCCCCATGTATGCGCTGGGCGATGAGCATCAGGGCATCGTGCATGTCATCGGTCCGGAAAAAGGCTTGACGCAGCCGGGCATGACAATCGTTTGCGGCGACAGCCATACCAGCACGCATGGCGCATTTGGCGCGCTGGCATTTGGCATTGGCACCAGCGAGGTCGGGCATGTCTTGGCGACGCAGACCCTGCTGCAGAACAAGCCGCGCACCATGGCGGTCAATGTCGAGGGGCGGTTGGGCGAGGGGGTTACGGCCAAGGACATCATTCTGGCGATCATCGCGCGCATCGGCATCGGCGGTGGCACGGGCTTGGTATTTGAATATCGCGGCGAAGCCATCCGCAGCCTCAGCATGGAAGGGCGCATGACGGTTTGCAACATGTCCATCGAAGGCGGCGCGCGTGCCGGCATGGTCGCGCCCGATGATACGACCTTTGAATATATGCACGGGCGGCAGCATGCCCCCAGCGGCGC
>DAOUJB010000476.1:0-1533 GCA_034423155.1 Anaerolineae bacterium
TGGTCTCGTCGGTGGTGTTGAATACCGAAGTCACTTCTGTAACTGGCATGGCTGTCCTCACTGCAACTGCGCCTTCGTTTATGGCTTGTCCGGTCACGCCGACGCCCTTGCCCACCAACTGCATGGCTTTGACAAGGCCCTTGCCGATTTGACCGAGTAGTCTCAATCCGTCCATCGCGCCCGAACTCGTGCTGGTCATCGTTTTCCACATTCCATTATACACCCAAGCCCGACTGTGGTGGCTTGTACTGTATTACGCAAAGACCGGTGGGCTGTTGCGCGCGTCAAATGCTGGACGGGTGCTCGCTGCGCATGAACGCCACCGATTCGGCGATGATCTCGCGCAGCACATCCAGGTCGACATCGGCCAGCTTGTTGATGTAGAGGCAGGATTTGCCGGTGCGGTGCTTGCCCAGCCTGGCAAACAGCTCTGCATAGCGCTCGTGGCCGCCCATGATATAGAGGGTCAAGGCCTGCTTGCGCGGGGCAAAGCCAGTCAGCATGAAGTCGCCTTCGCGCCCACTTTCGTATTGGTAATGATAGCTGCCGAAGCCGACGATGCTCGTGCCCCACATCTCCGCAGGCAAACCAGTTACCTCGCTCATCAAGTCCAGCACGACCAGGCTGTCTTCGCGACGGCGATTGTTGGCTACCGATTGCAGATAAGCCAGCACATCGCCGTCGTTGCGCGTGGTTTTATTCTTCGCCATTGTGGCCCCTCGCTTATCCGAACACTTGATCATTCTCCACGAGAAACTGCATTATGCCAGCTTCGCCCAGAGGCGGCACGATGTACGCGTAATAAATGAAATGATCGTACACCACTTCCTCAAGCGCATAGCCAGTGGGGAAGTATTCACGCAATTTCGCTGGCGAGTCTTCATCATGCCGCGCATAAAAAAATAGCAGCTCCAGATCGGGATTCAACATATATTCGTCGTCTCGCTGCAGCGCCAGCGCCAATCGGTACGGCAACTCGGGCAAAGAGATCACATTATCCCAATTTATCTCGCCAGCTTCCAAAGCCAGGATGCGGAAATCCCACCAGTGCGGCGCATAGATCAGAAAGGCGTTGCCAAACGAGCCGCCGCTATCGGCGAAACCGCGCAGAAACTTGCCGGCTACGCTGTAGGGCGTGCGCAAGCTGCTTGCGTCCGCGCGAAGATAATATCCATCGAAATAGCGCTCTGTGTTGCGATGGTTCGCGAACAGAATCGCGCCCGAAAAGAGCAATGTCACCAGCGCGATGGCAGCCGGCCTCGGCAAGGTCTTCAGCAGCCGCACCGCAATGACGCCGAAGGGCAGCGCCGCGACCAGATATACAAACGGGGTTGCGCCGGCGGCCCGGGCAAAATTGGGATTTTCCAGCCCTGGATTGGCAACGCTCAGCGCGGAAGGCAACAGCATAATCAAGACAACGAGCGGCATAGCCCAAATGACAGGATCCCGCGACCGCAGCATGCGCGCCAGCCAGGCCGCCAAGCCAAGTATCAGGAAAGTCCCGCACAGGATGTCCATCTCGGGCGACTCAAT
>DAOUJB010000477.1:0-4929 GCA_034423155.1 Anaerolineae bacterium
TTGCTTTCGTAGGCATAAGCGCCGATCGGGTTGGTGTCCCAATAATTGCTGAACTCGGCGAGGTTGTCGCGCGTGAACTTGCCGGTCATGAATCCGCCAGCCAGGCTCGACCAAGTGAAGAGCGAGATTTCGTTGTCGTCGTACCAGCGCCGGTCTGCTTCGCCCTGTACGCCGCTAACGCTGATGCAACCAGGCCAGGGTGGCTCGATCATCTCGGCGATGCTGAATTGTGGGCTGCTGACGCCAAAGGGCGTTTTGCCATTGTCGGCCGCATAGACATTTGCCGCCGCCACCCGATCGGCCAGCCAGTTCGAGCCGCCATAAACGCCGATATATCCCTTTTCTTTGGCTTCGTGCAAGACATCGACAATCTCGTCGACCGGCCTGGCGGGGCTGTCGCGGTGCAGCAGGTAGAGCTCGATATAATCGGTACCCAGGCGTTCCAGCGATTCTTCAAGGTCGCGGCGGATGAACTCGGGGGCGACGCGGTCGGGTTCGCCTTTGTATGGATGCGCGCATTTGGTGAGGATGACTACCTGATCGCGGATGCCCCGCGCGTTGATCCAGGCGCCCAGCTCGCGTTCGCATACGCCGCCACCATAGCCATGCGCGGTATCGAAAGTATTGAAGCCATTTTCAAAGCAAGCGTCCAGCAGGCGGAAATTGCTGTCGCGGGCATCGGCAGTGAGCATGACGGTGCCCTGCAGCAGGCGCGCCACCGGCTTGGCGACGCCGGGGATATTCGCATATTTCATTGAGCAAAGTCCTTTCATGTTGGATAGCAGGCGTCAATTGTAGCACAGACGCGGGCTTGCATTCCTGCGCCGACCTTGCTCAGTTGGCAAACGCATCAAATTGTATATTGCCACAGAGGCACAGAGCCACAGAAGTAAAACCAATAAAGTAATGCAACGATATGAAGGAACGTCGTAGGGGCGAGGCGCTGACTCGCCCAAATGGTCAATGTCGACATAGTGGGCGATACTTGTATCGCCCCTACATGTTCCAATGATGAGCGGCGTTGCCCGTTTGTCGCATGACTTACTTGGTTTCACTTCTGTGTTGAGTTTTGTCTAATACGGCGCTCAGGCCAGCGGCAACACATCGCGCGGTTTGGAACTGCCTTCTTTGGCAGGACCGACCACGCCACGCTCTTCCAGCATGTCCATCAGCCGCGCCGCCCGTCCATAACCGATGCGCATCTTGCGCTGCAGCAGCGATATCGACGCCCGGTCCAGCCGGCGCACCATCTCCACAGCTGTCTGATAAAGCTCGTCTTCTGCAGATTCGGTTTTCTGCTGAGCATCGGGCTTGGGCATCTCCCAGAACGCCGCTTGCTCGCTCTCGTTGCTTGAACTTGTGGCTGGCGGCAGCGCAGAGGTCGGTTCGCGCGAGCTTTTTGGCGGCGGGATGGGCTCGACTGGCTCGATGCCGGCGCTGCGCATGCGCCAGAATTCGCCGATGCGTTGCTTCTCGTCTTCAGAAACGAATACGCCTTGCATGCGTCTCGGCGCGGGAGCATCGCCCGACAAATACAGCATATCGCCTTTGCCCAGCAGCCGTTCCGCGCCTGGCGTGCCCAGAATGACGCGGCTGTCGACCCCGCTGGCGACCGAAAATGCGATGCGCGCGGGGCAATTCGCTTTGATCACGCCCGTGACCACATCGACCGATGGGCGTTGAGTCGCCAGGATCATATGAATGCCGGTCGCCCGAGCCACCGCCACGATGCGCCGAACGATGAGCTCGATCTCTTTCGGAGCCAGCATCATCAAATCGGCCAACTCGTCGATGATGACAACGATATAAGACATGGGCGGCAGGTCGGGGTCGAGCGTCTTGTTATAGTCGATGATGTTGAGCATGCCAGCCTGGTAAAGCGTCTGATAGCGCTTTTCCATTTCGGCGGTGACCCAGCGCAAAACGCCGATCGCGCGTTCCAGCTCGACCACCACCGGCGCGACCAGATGCGGCAAGCCATTGTAGCTGGTCAACTCGACGCGCTTGGGGTCGATCATGATGAACTTGACTATTTCCGGCGAGTTGCGCAGCAAGATGCTGTTGATGATGGCATTGACGCAGACCGACTTGCCCGCCCCGGTTGCGCCGGCGATGAACAAATGCGGCATCTGCGCCAGGTCCGTGGCGACAGGTGTGCCATCCACCGTCATGCCCAGGGCGATCGCCAGCGGCGATTCCAGCTTGCGATAACTAGCCGATTCCAGCACATCGCGCAGGCTGACCCGCGCCGAAAGCGGATTGGGCACTTCGATGCCGACATAGCCTTTGCCGGGCACAGGCGCTTCCATACGAATGGACTTTGCGCCCAGCGCCAGTTGCAAATCTTTGTCCAATTTGGCGATATCGCCCACTTTGACGCGGCTGCGTTTGCCCGTGCTGGCAGTTTGCTGCAGCGGTTCGACGCCATATTGCGTGATGACCGGTCCGCTGTTGATCTCGATGACATTGCCCGGCGCGCCAAAGGCCGCCAGTGTCTCTTCGATGATCTGCGCTTGCTGCATCAGCGGTTCCTGCTCCAGATCGCTGGCGCTGGCGCTGTCGAGCAAGTCTTGATAATCGGGCAGCTCCCATCTGTGGCGCGCTTGGGTTGCGGCGGTCTTGACGGGCTGCGTTTGTGGCCGAGGCGGCGACACAGTGGCAGGCTGCTGCTGTGGTGCAGGCGATACGACTAGCGCTGGCGTTGCAGGCGCAGGCGATGGCGGCGCTGGCCTTGGGCGGGAAGGCGCGGGCTGCGGACGGCTGATTGGCGAAGTCCTGGCTGGAGCGGGCGGCGAATCCTCGCCCCGATGTGAGAAGCCTTGCCTGGCGTGGCTTCGCGGGGCGGGCCGGGCAGCAGGTCGCGTCTGGCGTGGCGCTGGCGGCGCTGTATTGGGACTTTCTATGGGCGATTGAAATCGGGCGGACGCTTGTGCAGCTTCGGCGCTGTGCATAACGGCTTGCGGAGCGGCTGCTTGGCGGCGACTGAAGAATGCCCGCAAACGCGCCGGTATCGGCATCCAATCGCTGCGCGGTTCGGGCAAGGCGGGAGCGACCGGCGCTGAATTGTCCAGTTGCGGTGATTCTGGCTTGCGAATATGCAATGGTGGCTGAGGCATCGCTCGCTGCACTTGCATGCGGGCAGCGCGCCGAGCGGCTGCATATTGCCCCAGTCTGGTGCGCGCGCCGCGCCACAAGCTGATGCCCGCCAGCGCTAATTCGGTCGTGCTGGAGCGCGTGATCAACATCGCGCCAACAGTCAACAGCATGCCCACAGCAACCAGACCGCCCATCTCGGTCAATGCCGTGACCAGTGCGCTATACAGCCAGCCGCCGATGACACCGCCGCCGCGCGCCTGCAAATACGAGCTTTGCACCAGGCCCTCTATGCAAGCGGGTGATGTCGCATTGGCGCAAGCGGGAATGCTTGGCATAACGGCTGTGTAGCTCAGGCTGTCGAAGTATTGCAGCAGCACCAGCGCGCCCAAAAAAGCCATGACAGCGCCAGCCGTGCGCAGCGGATCGATGATTGGCGGCTCGTCTCCAAAGTGGCGAACGATCAGCCAGATGCCGATGGCTAACATGGTTAGGGGCAATGCCACAGCGCCCCAGCCCAGCAGCTGCCCGATCAACTGATGAAGCGCGCCGATGGCTGCCTGTTCTGCGGAAAGCGCGCTGATGGTGAAGAGAATCGCTCCGAAGACCAGCGCCACGCCGACCAGGTCGAGCTTGCGGTCGAGGTCGAGCCAGCCGCTGGAAGCGATCTTTGGGGCGCGGCTCGGTCGCTCGGATTGGCGCTGCTGGCGTGACGGTCGCTGCGGCTCGGTTTTGGAGCTGGCGCCTCGGCTGAAGCGCGATCGCAAATTGCCAAGCCCTCTGCCAACCGCTACCAAAGGCCTCGTCCGCTTGGGTTGCGCGGGCATTTTGCTGCGCTCAGTTTCTTCTTGGCTGCGACTGAAACGGGCGCGCAGCTTGCCGAATCGTCCAGCCTCGCCTTGAGAGTGGACGGGCGCTGCTGGCTCTTCATGGCTGCGGCGTTTTTTGCTGGTATCGTGCTTGCCAGCCAGTCGGGCGCGGCGTTCTTGGTCGTTGGTTAAGGAAGGCGCTGGATTGCGCGCTTTCTTGGCAGTTTTTTTCGAGCGCCGCTTGGCATTCGGCTGGCGCGCAGCAGCATAATCCTCTGGTGGCTGGTCGAATTCCTGCGGCTGACGCGATCCGCTGCTGCCCAATACCCGCGAGCGACCGCCAACCGACTCGGAGTCGAAGAAGTCATCGTCCTCGATGTATTCCGGCTCATCATCGCGCCGATAGGCCATACGCCAACCTGTTGGCTGTGTGTGCAGGCTACCCAGAGGATAGCACAATCTGCCGAATCGGGCGATATCAGCTAGAACATATTTGCGCTATGCGGTCATTTGATGCCTAGATCATCAGCACGATTTTGCCCTGCGCGCGCCGTTCCATCAGCATGCGCAGCGCCTGGTCCGCTTCGTCCAGCGTGAATGTCCGCTGGATGTGCGGATGCAGCTGCCCGGCCGCGTGCCAGGCTTGCAGTTGCGCAATCGACTCGCCTGCGACAGCCGCATCATGTTCCCAGTATGCGCCCCAATAGACGCCCACCAAGGACGCATTTTTCAGCAGCGCGATATTGGCAGGCAGCGCGGGAATGCGTCCGCTTGCGAAGCCGATGACCAGATAACGCCCTTCCCAGGCGATGCGCCGTACAGCCTGGTCAAACAGGTCGCCGCCGACAGGATCAAAGATCACATCCGCGCCGCGTCCGTCGGTCAAATCAATGAGGCGATCGCGCAGGTTATCGCTGCGGTAATTGATACATTCTGTCGCGCCATAGCGTTGCGCCAGCGCCAGCTTTTCGTCCGTGCTGGCGGCAGCAATCACACGCGCGCCCAACAATGCCCCCAGTTCGACAGC
>DAOUJB010000478.1:0-3984 GCA_034423155.1 Anaerolineae bacterium
TGCGGTCGCTGCTCGGGCTGGATCATGCCAGCGCGGATCATCGTGATGTACTGCTTCACGCGCAGCACGCCATGCGAGTCGTGTCCAAACAGGTTGGTCATCACCAGCGACTCGGCGACGATGGCGGCGATATCGTCGGGCGTTCCAGCCGCGGCGAAGATGTCGCGACACAGGCTGCTCAGTGGCTCGGCGTGAATTGTGTGCGGCATAGCAATCCCTTGTGTAGAATGGGCGGGATTGTAACCATAGCATCGGGAAGCGCGCATGCAACCGGCCAACCTGCTCTTCATCATCAGCGACCAGCATCAAGCGGCGGCGCTGGGCTGTGCCGGGCATCCGCTGGTGCAGACGCCAAATCTGGATGCACTGGCGGCGGTTGGTACGCGCTTCCGCAACGCCTATACCAACTGCGCCATCTGTGTACCGGCGCGCGCATCGCTGGCGACCGGGCGCTATGTGCACGAAATCGGCAATTGGGACAACGGCTTGCCCTACGCTGGCCTCATCCCCAGCTGGATGCACCGCCTGCGCGACAATGGCAGGACCATCGACACGATCGGCAAGCTGCACTTCCGCGGCGGCGATGATTATGGTTTCACGCGCGAAATCGAAGCGCTGCATGTGGTGGACGGCATCGGCGATCCGGCCTCGGGCATCCGCGATGGCTCGCTGACCCGCGAGTCGCGCATAGGTATCGACGAAGCCGGTCCAGGCGACTCCACCTACCAGCAATACGACATCCGCAACCGCGAAAATGCCATCCGCTGGCTGCGCGAGCATGCCGATGACGAACAGCCTTGGGCGCTATTTTTGTCTTTCGTGACGCCACACCCGCCTTTTTTGGCGCCGCCCGCCGATTATGCCCGCTATCGCCACGCAGACATCGCGCTGCCGCCGCAATGGACGCAGGCTGACTGGTCGTCGCACCCCGCCTATGCCTGGATGCGCCGCTATTTTGCTTATGATACGCCTTTTGACGAAGCCGCTATCCGCCGCTTGCACGCCGCCTATTATGGCATTTGCAGCTTCCTGGACGCGCAAATCGGGGCGGTGCTGGCGGCGCTGGATGGTCTGAATCTGCGCGAGAGCACGCGCATCATCTACACCTCCGATCATGGCGAGCAGCTGGGCGCGCGCGGGATTTTCGGCAAGTTCACCATGTACGAAGAAGCCTCCGCCGTGCCGCTGATCTTGGCCGGCGCGGATGTGCCAGTTGGCGCAGAGATCGATACGCCCGTGTCGCTGGTCGACTGTCATCCCAGCGTGCTGCAGGCCTTGGGCTGCCCAGAACATGCCGACGATGCCGACCTGCCTGGCGAGTCGCTGTGGGAGATTGCCGCCGCAGACGATCATGAGCGCACGGTCTTCGCCGAGTACCATGCCATCGCCTCTCGCAACGCCTTTTATATGCTGCGCGACCGCCGCTATAAGCTGATTTATCATGTCGATGCGCCGGCGCAGCTTTTCGACCTGCGGGACGATCCGCTTGAATTGCAGGACCTGGCGCATCGCACAGACGCCGAGTCGCAGCGCCTGCTGGCTGAATACGAAGCGCGGCTGCGGCAGATAGTCGATCCCGAAGCGGTGGATGCGCGGGCAAAAGCCGATCAGCAGCGGCGCATCGAGTCGCTGGGCGGGCGCGAGGCAGTGGTGACGCGCGGCGCATTCATCAATTCGCCCGTGCCCGGCGAAAGCCCGCAATTCCGCGCCTTCCAATCAATCGAAAATTAACGCGGGCAAACAAAAACCCCTTCTTCGTTGAAGGGGCTGCTGCGTGCCTGGAGAGATTCGAACTCCCGACACCTGGTTCCGTAGACCAGTGCTCTATCCGCTGAGCTACAGGCACATTGGCAACAGTCAGCATAGACGGCGCGCTTGTTCATGTCAAGCATGAATCGGCTGGGCGAATCTACCCCAATCGCTTGACAAATTCGAGAAATGGCATTTTAATTGATATAATGACTCATACATTAGGATTTGTCGCCATGCGCATCATAACAGCGATCTTGCGAATACCGACGAAGACAGGCGCGGCGCTGCTGCCATTTACCCCCCCCCCCACGCATTTCTGGCTAAATCCCGCTCTTCGCCGGGGTTCGCTATGAACTCCGGATTTATTTTCAAGTTCATCTTGCTTGCGACTCTTTTGCTGCTGCCGGCGCTGCCCGCCTTCGCCGAACATATCTATGTGGACAGCGGCTGCACCCTGGCGCAAGCCATTGATGAAGCCAATGGCGTGGCCAAACCCGAAGGCGTCACTTGCGAGGACGGCAGCGACCTCATCGGAAGCGCCGGCGCGGACGTCATCTTCATACCCAGCGGCAGCTCGACGCTCACCCTGGCGGCGGCTCTGCCTACGTTGACCTCGCACATCAACATTCAGGGCAACGGCGTCACCATCAGCGGCAACGACGCCACGCACATCTTCGAAACGAGCACCGGCGCCAGTGTCAGCCTGAGCAGCATGACGCTGACCAACGGCAAAGGCGATGAACAGGGCGGCACGATCTTTCACACAGCCGGCAGTCTGTCCCTCACCAACGTCGTCGTCAAGAGCAGCTCCGTCCATTCTGTTGGCTCCACGAGAGCGCCGATCCACAGCAGCAGCAACCTGCGCATCCACAGCAGCTACTTTTACGGCAATTCCGGCGTGCGAGCGAACGTCGCCGACAACAACTCAGCGATCTACCATAACGCCGGCGACCTGACCATTGAACACAGCGTCTTCGCCAACAACCTTGGAACGGGTACTGTGGTCGCTGTCGTCGGGTCTTCTGGCGCCACCATGACAGCGACCATCAAGAACAGCGTATTTTTCGGGAACGCGGGCCTCGGCCTCAGTTTTACCACGATCGCCTCAAACGGTCCGGCGCTGACGAGTCATGTCTACCATGTGACCAGCAAGAACGGCGTGTATTTCGGCCGCGGCACGCATCACCTGCGCAACAGCATCCTCTACGGCGCGACCAGCGATTGCGCCCTGGTCGACAGCGGCTCGCTGACCACCAACGAGAACAATATCATCGGCAACAACGGCTGCGGCGGCACGCCCTCGAGCGCCAATCCGCTGCTGCCCGACAACCCGACGACTAACGCGCTGCCGCATTTCCCGCTGCCAGCCAACAGTCCGGCGGTGGACGCGGCCGGCGACTGCAGCGCGATCACCAGCACCAGCATCAACGGTATGCCCCGTCCCCAGGGCGATGCCTGCGATATCGGCGCATACGAGCGGCGCTATGACCCGCCGCCGCCCGTTGCCAATTTCAGCGCGACGGCCGATAACAACGACCCATTGTTCTACACCTTTGACGCCAGCGACTCGACCGGCGACGGCATCAGCCAATATGCCTGGGATGTCGGCGACGGCACTGTCATTACCGAGAGCGATCCAACCCTTGAGCACCTTTACACCACTGGCGGCGACTATACCGTCACCCTGTCGGTCACCGGCAGCGGCGGCACAAGCCCTGTCACCTCCCAAATTATCTCTGTGCAGACGCCGCTCACCCCGGCGGACGCCAGTTTCTCATACCAGGTCTCGGGCCGGCGGGTCGTTTTCACCTCGACATCGACCGGCAGCAACCTCGAATATAGCTGGGATGTCGATGACGATGGCAACGAAGATTACAACGTCGCCAATCCAGAGCACACCTACGGGTCTCCAGGCACTTATACGGTGACGCTGACCGCCAGCAACGCCAAGCCCAGCGAGGATAGCGTCAGCCAGAAGGTTGTCGTGAGCGCCGCCCCGCCGCCCCGCGATCGGAGGGACAACAACCGCGGCGATTCCGATGGTTCCGGCAGTTCCGGCGGCAGTTCCAGCAGCGACACGGCGTCAGACGACGACCAGGCTCCGGCGCAGTTGATTATTCCGACTTGCCTGTCGCTGCCCGACCACATCAGCGTGTACAACATCACGCATTTGACGCAGTGCCAGCAGGTGGACAGCTCGGGCATCGGCAACGCAGCCGTGTTGGGATTGGG
>DAOUJB010000479.1:0-1623 GCA_034423155.1 Anaerolineae bacterium
GAAAACAGCAGCGTGATCCCCACCACCACCACGCCCACCAGCGTCGAATTGCGCACGAAAGTCAGGTAATTGGTGTTTTCAATCAAGAAACCGATGTTGCGCAGCGTCGGCGCCTGGGTGAACCACAACTGGTTGCCGCTGCGGTAGAGGTCGCTGGCGTTTTGCAGCAGCCCCGTCGCCATCGCGAAAAAGGGCGCGATCGCCAGGAAGCAGAAGAAAGCCATTACCATCGTGCGCAGCGTGCCGCCCAGCACCCGGCCCCAACGCAAGCTGCCCCGTAGCGCTGCGGTTTCCGCCGGCTGCGTCTGGGTCATGCTTTCACCTTGGTCTTCTCATAGCCGTAATCACTACCGATGTATTCGCTGCTGCCGAAGGCCAGAATCGGGAGAAAGATGACTTGGAGGAAGGCCAAGCACAGGCCAAAGAGCGTGCTGCGCCCGAAATTCTTCGCCACTTCGATCCAGATCCAGATGCCCACGATGGCGTTGACGAGCGGGATCAACAGGGCCAATACCCACCAGCCCGATTGCCCGCCCACGCGGAAGAGCAGCACCATGTTGTAGATCGGGATGATCGCGCCCCAGCCGGGTTGGTTGGCCTTCTCGAATAGCGTCCACAACGCGACCAGTTCGAGCAGGAACAATAGGGAACCGAGGCAGAGTATCGCCAGACCGCCGCTGCCCATTTGACTCGACCTCACTGAATTTCCGTGCGGCTCGCCGTCCGCAACAGGATGATCGCCACCACCAGCAGCACCGGGAAGATGAAGAGCGAAATCGCCGCCCCCTGCGCCAGGAAGCCGCCGTCAATCCCCACCAGGTAACTGTAATAGGGCAGCGTCAGGGTGTGGTTGTTCGGGCTGCCGCGCGTCAAGAGCGAAACCACCGTCAAATCGCCGAAGGTGAAGATGAAGCTGAAGAGCAGCGAAATCAGCGTGATCGGCAAAATCAGCGGCAATTTCACCTGGAACAGCGTGCGGAAAAAGCGTGAACCATCCACTTTCGCCTGGTCCAAAATATCGGTCGGGATGCTGGAAAGCCCGGCCATCAAAATCACCGTCGCCAGCGGCGTCATGCGCCAGACATGCACGAAAATCACCGAAGCCTTCGCCAGCAAGGGCTTGCCGAGCCACACCATGTTCTTGAAGGGGCCCCAGACCGTCCCCGGCCCGAGCAGCCCCAGCGACCGCAGCACATAATCGATCGGGCTCAGCTTCGGGTCGAACATCCAGAGCCAGCCGATCACCGCCAGCGCCAGCGGCGTCGCCCAGGGCATGATGATCAACATCCGCGCCACCCATATCCCCACCCGCGCCCAGCGGTTCGCCGGCGTTGGCGCTGTGAGCACCAGCGCCAGGATATTGGCCAGGATCAGCACGAAGATCTGCGCGATCACCGTGAAGAGGAAGGTATTGCGCAGGGCGGTATGAAATTCCGGGATGCGCCAGACGCGCTCGAAATTTCGCAGCCCCACGAAATTGAACGAGGCGTTGCCCACCGTCGCATCGCTCACGCTATAGAGCAGCGCGGTCACGAAGGGAAACGCGATCAGCAGGACAATATAGATCAGCGCCGGCGCCAAAAATACGAGGCCCATGAAGCGGCGGCTATCCAGCCAGGTGCC
>DAOUJB010000480.1:0-3489 GCA_034423155.1 Anaerolineae bacterium
GGCTGGGGCTGGCTGACCATCCCGCTGGTCATCGTCAGTTTCACGCTGGTCGCCTGGACTGTCGGCTTCAACCTGCGCGGCGCAGAAGTCATCGTCAGCCGTCTGACAGTTGTCGAGGCCTACGAAGACCGCGCTGAAGCCCGCTTGCGGCAGTTTATCGGTTTGCTTTCGCCGCGGCGCGCCACTTATTCATTGAGCTTGCCCGAGGGTAGTTTTTTGGCGGTGGCCGGGGCGACAGCGCCCACCAGCATCTTCGCCAGCAACACCATCCAGACCTCGACCGAGATCGCGCAAAGCTCGCGATTCAGCGCCGATGAATTCACCATCGACGGCGGCATCTTCGCCAATTTCAGCGCCAGCGGGCGAGTCGCCAAACCCGATATCGGCGGCAGCTTTACACTGTCGTACGAATTCACCGAAAGCGGGCGCATGCTGCCGGTTTTCCAAGGCGCGATCAGCAATCGCAGCCAGGTCACCCTGCGCGATGCCGTGATCGTTGGCTCGGGCATTTCTCATACGCTGCCAGGTGACTTTGCGCCGGGCGATATCGTGCCGCTGGGGCGAGACGACTTGCGCGCCGACCTGGCCGACCGCCCCGCCCAGCCCAATCCGCTGGAGTTGAATGTCTCGTCGCTTTATGGCGAGCAGTCGCCTTTCACCGGCAGCGACCGCAACATCAGCATCAAAGACTTGCAGGGCTCGCGCTACCTGCGCACGCGGGCTTTTTACAGCGCGGAGTCGCTGCGCGATCGGCAATTGGCGCGCGAACAATCTTTCCTGGCCAGCTTCATGCGCGATGAATTTGCGTCTACGGCGCGGGGCACGGGTCTGTATCTGTTGGGCTGGAGCGATGCCTGGACGCGCGACCTGGACATCGAAGGCGCGGCCTGGAGCTCGGTCGATACCACGCTGTATATCATCGAGCTGGCGGTCGAACGAACGCTGCCCGAGCGGCGCGCCACGCTGACAACCGAGCACTTCAGCTGGATGGCGCTGGAGCGAGAGGGCGGCCTGACCGACAATGGCACAGACGACTTCAGCTTGTACGAAGACCATGCTGTCACCTTTCATTTTCAGCCCTTGCCCGGTCTGGCGATGACGCAGGTGGAGCATATGCAGGTCGAAGTCGATCGCGGCGGCGGCTTCACGCAATCGCTGGATGTGGGCTTGTACAATTGGGCGCGCGGCGAATACGATGTCTTTGGCTATCGCGATGGCAATGTGCTGGAGCTGGCTGAGTCGGCGCCCTACCTGGGACCGGGTCAAGCCTTGCGTCTGCGCTTGCAGCATGCCGGCGGCATGGGCACTGTGCGCGTGCGAGATATTCGCATCGCCCAAACCGGGCAATATTGAGGAGCGGCGATGGACGCGATCATCAGGACGAGCGGGCTGCACAAGTCATTCGGCGCTTTTCATGCCCTGCGCGGCATTTCTTTGGAAGTGCCAGCCGGCTCGATCTATGGCTTTGTTGGCCCCAACGGCGCTGGCAAAACCACCACCATGCGCATCTTGACCACCTTGACGCGGCCATCGGATGGAGAAGCCTGGGTGGCCGGACATTCGGTGCACGAAGACCGCCGCGAAGTCCGCCGCGCTATCGGCTATATGCCCGATGAATTCGGCGTGTATGAAGACTTGCGCGTCTGGGAATACCTGGACTTCTTCGCCGCGTGTTATGACATCCCGGAGAAGAAGCGCAAGACCCTGGTGGCCGACCTGCTGGAACTGGTCGACCTGCAGCATCGGCGCGAGGACATGGTCGACAAGCTCAGCCGCGGCATGAAGCAGCGTTTGTCGCTGGCGCGCACACTGGCGCACGACCCGCAAGTGCTGGTCTTGGACGAGCCAGCCTCGGGCTTGGACCCACGGGCGCGCGTGGAAATCCGCGAGCTGCTGGGCGAACTGGCGAATATGGGCAAGACGATCTTCTTCTCGTCGCATATTCTGGCCGATGTCGAAGATGTCTGTTCGCATATCGGCATCATCGAGGCCGGCGAGATCATCATGCAGGGCAGCATCGACCAGCTGCGTCAGCAACTGATGGCGCATCGTGAAATCATCATCACCGTCATGGACAACGCCGCAGCCGAGATGGCGCTTTCACTGGCCAGCGATATGGCGCAGGTGGTGTCAGCAGAAACCATCACCCCGCGCAATGGCCGGTCGCGAGTGCGGGTCGACTTCGCCGGCAGCGATGAAGAGCTTGGCGCTTTTAGTCAACGGCTCTTTGCAGGCGGCGTGCTGCTGCTGGGCTTCAACGAAGAAGAAAAAGACCTGGAGCAGATGTTCATGCGTGTGACCCGAGGCTTGGTCACCTAAAGGGCGCGGCGGACGCGGCAATTCGGAAAGGACCATATGGCGACCTATAAGGCTTGTCCGCTACTAACAGATGAGAGTTGCCATCGCTCCATCTGCTCGTCCACACTGCCGGTTGAATAGGATGGCGATGTTGTAGGCGGCTGTTTTCGCGGCTATTCGCGTCAGCATGCCGAGTTCACTGTGTGCATTGACGCGATGCAGCCCAAAGATTTCGGTGAGCCTGGCAATCACAGTTTCGATGATTTGTCTGTATTTGCGCAGCCAGCGCATGGTTTTGCCGGGTTTGTCTCCTTTGATGTTGCTCGCTCGTGGCGCGATAACTTCAGCGCCATATTCTCGTTGCCAATGCCTAATCCAGCGCAGCCCGCTGAAGCCGCCGTCAGCGAGATAGGTCAAGCCGCGATCATCTCCGGCACACAAGGCGGGGCTGATGGATTCAGAACTAGGGATACGGCGAGTTTTATATGTTCTATGCTTGGGCAATTCGGTTTCAATCACACGTTTACATCCCCGGCGGCTGCTCACAAGCGCTTCCATCAGCCAGCGGTCATCAATGTTTGCCAGACCGGTCATCCAGCCGGTGATGATCCCGCTGTCGCTGGCGCAGAGCAACAATTGCTCGCCGTAATACCAGCCGCCATGATTGCCGCCATGCCCCTTTTTGCCGTAAAGCCAATGGCGATCATGGCTTTTGGCTTGCCCCAGACTGCAGTGCGGCACGGGCGTACAATCCACCACCTCATACAAAGCGGTGCTACTGAGTACCTGCGCCAACTCTTGTTGCAAGCATACAAAAGCCGCCCACAAATCCCGCAGACGCTTGTTAAACTGACTATGCTTCAGCATCCGAGGAAACCACGACTGACCATGGCGCAGGATGTAGCGCACTATGCCGCGCTCGGATTGCCAGGACACACCAACACGCCATTGCGCAGCAATCCCAACCGTCAACACTTCGCTATCACTCATTTGCAAGGCGGGACCCGGGTGTCGCTTCATGCGGTCACTCATCTTCTCTTTGTACCAATCGTCAACGAAACAGTATAATGTCGTGAAGAAGGTGTCTAAATCCATGAGTAAGCTCCTTATGTGAGAGTTTGGCTCTTACTCTAAATTAGCACCTTCTTTCATTTCCGCTTGCATTTTGCGACCCAGTAGCGGACAAGCCTT
>DAOUJB010000481.1:0-12609 GCA_034423155.1 Anaerolineae bacterium
TTCGACATCTGGCGCAGTCCCGGTCGCTTCACCAAGAATCCGGACATCGTCGCCTTGCCCAGCGGACGCTATCTGCTGGTGTACAGCGATGTCGATGCGCACTGGTCGCTTGAAGATCAGATCTTGGTCATTTTAGCCAGCGATGATGGCGGGGAGACCTGGTTCAAGCATCGCGAAATCGACCGAGCCGACATCCGCAAAGGCGACGAACGCATGGTGACGCCGCGCCTGAGCCGATTGAAAGACGGGCGACTGGTGGTCATCATCGATCACAACGATCACAGCCACTTCCATGAAGACCAACCGCCGGGCAATAGGCTTTATTGGAGTCATGACAACGGAGACAGCTGGTCGAATGCGTGCGAAAGCCAGATCATCGGCTTCGAACCCGACCGCATCATGGACTTGCCGGATGGGACGCTTGCTGTAACCGCGCATGTCTTGCGGGGCAGCAGCCAGGAATTCGCGCAGGATATGTGGGTTTCTGCCGATGGCGGGCGCAACTGGTCAAAGCGCGGGACGATCGCACACGATGGCTATCACCGATTTTGCGAAGGCGCGATCGTCTGGCTACATGGCGGCAGGCGTCTGGCTTGCATCATGCGCGAGAATCACAGCGGCGGGCTGCCGTCGTTTGTCGCTTTTTCCGATGATCATGGACACAACTGGTCAGCGCCACAGATGCTGCCCTTTGCTATACATCGTCCTTATGCCAAAGAGCTGGCAGATGGCAGAGTGCTGGTGACGGGCAGGCATGTCAACGGCGGCTTGGGCACATACGCCTGGATCGGCGATCTGCAAGCCGAGGCTGGCACTGTCGCCAGCGGTGGACCACGGCGCAAATATGCCGCAGCGCTGGAAGATGGTGCGCTGGTCATCCACAATCGCCTGGAGCACGAATGCCGCTACACCTTGCTGCCGCCCGAATCGACTTTCAGCCAGGTTGGCTTTGAAGCAGAGCTGCGCGTAGAAGCCTCTGCGGGAGATGAGCCAGTCGCTTTCATGTCGCTTTCTCGCTTTGGGCAGCTGTTGCAGATCGCGCCCGACCACATCGCCCTGCGCCGCAATCGGCACTTTGACCATCACGCCATCGACATGACGCGCTTCCATATGATCCGCCTCCATCACGAGCGTGGCTGGTTGCAGGTTCAAGTCGATGGCGAGACCGTCCTGCACGCCTGCATCTTTCGGGAGTCCTTGCCTGCCAATGATTTTCATGGCGGCGACCCGCTGCGGCGCACGCAATTTGGGCAAT
Organism: Anaerolineae bacterium; assembly: GCA_034423155.1. Taxonomy (GTDB): domain Bacteria; phylum Chloroflexota; class Anaerolineae; order Aggregatilineales; family Phototrophicaceae; genus UBA6055. Next base: position 1,256 of record DAOUJB010000481.1, read on the forward strand.
TCAGCGCCAGTGGCAGCAGCTATTGGCGGCGCGTGTCGTACCAGGTGCGCAATGCCACGTTGGACGACTATGCCTGGTCATGGCGGGCTGACAGCGGAATATTTCCCGATCAATACCAACGCGAGCGTATGATTCAGATTCACGCCAATCATCCCGCACAACAGCCTTGGCCCGATCATGGCTATTCTTCGTGGATTCAGCGCGATGATGGCGGCATCTTCTTGGTCGATTACACGAACGCCGGCGACTCGCCCGATACCGCGCATCTGGTGGGCGTCAATATCGATCTGGACGATATCGCCTGAGAACAACAATCCCGCAGCATGCGCAAAGCTAGCGATCCCACAGACCGTGCTCGGGCCAGCGGCGTGGCAGGCGCGCTGCGACCGGCGGCAAAGGCGGCAGCGGCTTGTGCGGTTCCAGCTGATACCAATAAGCCACGCTGGAATATTCGTTGCTTTGGTCGTTGGCATGCCCGTGCTCGATCGAAAAGCGCAGCGACTTTGTGAAGCGCACCGGGTCTTCGATATGCCAGCGATACAGGCTCCACTTGCCGAAGTGCTCTTGCACATCGCTGCCCAGCGAAATGCCGTGATAGGGACCCGCATATTCGCCACTGGGGAAACCCCAGGCGCAGCCGAAGTAGTCCTCTGTGCCCGTGCCATGCAAGGAGGGCGGCCAAGCCTCGCCATCGACAAAGAACATATCATCGCCCTCGCCGGGCCAAGTGAAGACCTGATTGCTGGCGTTGAAATTGTCGATATTCAACAGACAGCCCACAAAGTGCCCCGTGCCGACCGCGTCCAGGATGACATAATTCTCTGCGCCATCGAGGTTGATGCCGGGCAAGTCCCAAGGCGCGGGATTGGGCTCGTCGCCGGGATGCGCCACGGCTTGCGTGGGATTCTCCTGGTTGTAAGCCGCATGAAAATAGCCCAGATCGTCCGGCGGCGCATCTTCGTAAAGTTCGTAATCGACATAATAGAAGAGGTTTTGGATGGGCTCTTCGCTCTCGTTGATGATTTGGATGCGCGCATGCTGCCCAAAGGGCATGGGGAAGTACCAATTCATGGCGGGCGAAAAAGGTCCTTTTGGTCCGCGCCGATCGCCGAAAGTCATGCTGACGGGCAAGGAGACATAGTGCTTGCCAGTGGCGTGCCCGATGCCGAAGAAGTCTCCATACGGCGCGCGCACGCTGGGATTATCTTCGCCATCCCAGTACATCTCGATGATCAGCTTGCGCATGTATTGCGGCGCATAGCAGCGCGTGGTCATCCAGATATGTTTGATGGTGCCGCAGCCTTCAATATCGGCCATGACATGCGTCGCGCCGGGTGGCACGACCTTGAAGTCGCGGTTGGCGCCGCTGGTATCATAACTGGACGAACGCAGCGACCGCGCCCGTTTGATAAAGGGCAAGCCGCCCAGTGGACTATTGGGTTGCCAGACATTCATGTGCCAACTTCTCCTTCGCAGCATAAACTCACGCGCCTAGCCTTTGACAGCGCCCACGGTCAAGCCCGCGATGATGCGCTTTTGCATCAGCAGCGAAAAGATAATAACAGGTAACGAGAATAATACCGCCAGCGAGGTCATCGTGCCCCACTGGATGCCGTACTGCGTTTTGAATTCGGCAATGGCGATAGGCGCGGTCTTGACGCCGGTTGACGACAGCAGCAGCGAAAACAGAAACTCGTTCCAAGAGGCCAGAAAAACAAAGATAGCCGTGACGGCAATGCCACCGGACGCGACCGGAATGATGATGCGCAGCAGCGCGCCGAAACGCGAGCAGCCATCGACGCGAGCCGCCTCTTCCAATTCGCGCGGGATGCCCTCCATAAAGCTGGCCAGCAGCCAAATGCCCAGCGGCACGCTGATGGTGGAATGCGCCAGCGCCACGCCCAGATGCGTATCGATCAAGCCCAGCGCGCGCATGATGACGAATAGGGGAATGCCCACAGCGACTGGCGGGATTAGACGCGTGACCAGCACGACGAACAAGAAGGCTTTGCCCGCCCAGGTTGCATAACGCGCCACGGCATAGGCAGCCGGCACAGCCAACGCAATGGTGATGACCGTGCTCAGCAGCGCGATAATGATGCTGTTGCCAAATGATCGCTGCACGCTGGGATGCTCACCAATGTTGGCATAATTTTCGATACTTAGCTGCTGTGGCAATAGGGTCGGAGGGATGGCCAGCGCAGCCTGTGGCGATTTCAACGAGGTCGAAACCAGGAACGCATAGGGAAAGCCATAGACCAGCACAATCAGCGCCACCAGCAGCATCAGCAGCGTCCGCGAGGCGAGGGAGCTTCTCATGATTGCGAAGTCCCCCTGCCCCAGATGACATAGAAAGCCAAGGCGCTCGCCAAGACCATGCCCAGCATGAAGAGCGTGGCGATAGCCGATGCCTCGCCCACATTGCCATAACGGATCATGGCGCGGTAAATGTGAATGCTGAGGATTTCCGAAGCAAAGCGCGGACCGCCCTCGGTCTGAATCCAGATCATGTCAAAGGCGCGGGCGGCATCAATGCCCCGCAGAATCAGCACGACAGCGATGACCGGGCGCAACAGGGGCACTGTCACGCGGCGGAAGCGTTGCCAGTTGCTGGCGCCGTCGATCTTTGCGGCTTCAATCAATTCTGCGGGGATATTCTGCAAGCCGGTATACAGCACCAGCGCCACAAACGAAGTCGTCAGCCAGATATTCGGCAACGCGACAGATAAGAGCACCAGGTCGCGGTCGCCCAACCAACTGATGTCGCTGGCGTCGCCGATGATGCCCAGCGTCTCCAGGATGTGGTTGACGATGCCGATGTTGTCGATCAGCATGAAGCGCCAAAGCAAGCCGGCTACGATGGGCGGGATCATCAGCGGAAAGGCGAAAATGGTGCGCAGAAGCTCGGAACGTTTGCCCAGCGCGTTGAAAAGCAGCGCCGCGCCAAAGCCCAGCACAAACTCGGCGCTCAATGCGATCAGCGTGTAATTCAGCGTCCGCGCAGCCGACTCGCGCACACGCGACGAGCCAAGCGCCTTGGCGAAGTTGTCCCAGCCCACGAAAACGCCATCGTTCAAGGCGTAAAGGCTGACCTCGTAAAAGCTGTTGCGCAGCAGCAAAAGCAGCGGGTATGCCACAAAGACGGCGAGGAAGCAGCCGGCCGGCGCCAGCAGCAGCAACACAAATCGTCTTTCCGTCAGCCTGATCACGGGCATACCCACTCATTATTTGCGCGCGGGGCTGTCTACTCGTAGCCCATCGCTTCCAGCTCGGCGCGTCCCCAAGCCAGCAGCTCGGCGACATCGTGCTCGCAGGTCAAGGCGTCCGAGCCGATCGGACCCAAGATCTCATCGGCGATCTGCTGCCAGTCGGCGACAGCGGGACGACCGATGGTCTGTGGGCTATCCAATGTCTCTAGCAGCGGACTCAGGTTCTCGAAACCCTCGACATCGGCATACTGGGCATAAGCCGACTTTCGCGCAGCCAAGCCCAGCGGCGCTTCGATGCCCATGGCGTTGTGGTCATATAGATACTGAACCAGCTGCAAAGCCACCTCTTTGTTCTGAGAGGTCTTGGGCACGATGTTGAACCAAGGTCCAGGTATCGCACCGACGCCGCCCGGACCAGCGATCATGGGCGCAGCGCCAACCAGATCGGCAATGGGCGAGTCGCCGCGAGTCAAGCGATAGGCGTGCCCCCAAAAGCGGAACATGGCGGTCTGGCTTTGGTAGAAGAGATTTTCAGCCACGCCCCAGTCAACTTCATTGACATTGGGCGGCGCAACATCCATGTCGCAGTGGTGGCTGATGTAGTATTCCAAGCCCGCCACATGCTCATCGTTGTCGATGATGATGTTGTTGTCGGCATCCAGCACCACGCCGGGCGAACCAGCCTGTAGCACGGCGATCATCCACTCAAAGTCGGCCACGCCACCTTTGACATCGGTGCCATACATGTCGATTTCACCATCGCCATCGTTGTCGCGCGTGAAGAATTGCGCCATGTCGGTGAACTCGTCCCAAGTTGTCGGCGGCGCAAGTGGATAGCCATATTCGGCTTCGAAAGCCGCCATTTCGTCGGCATCTTCCCACAAGTCTTTGCGGTAGAAGATGATTTCGGTGTTCGCCCAGGTGGGCATGCCGATGAAGGTGCCGTCTATCTGCGCATCAGCCACCAGCGAGGCGAACAAGTCGTCAACGACCTCGTCGGTGAAGAGATCATCCAGCGGTTCGGCGAAGGGGGCGAAGTGCGACATCCAGACGACATCGATGGTGGCGACATCAAAGGCGCTGCCGCCAGTCGCCATTTCGGCTGACAAACGGTCGAAGACGCTGCCATAAGGCACATTGACGAATTCGACGGTGTGGCCCGTCTCCTCTTCAAATTGGGCAGCGGCGGCTTCTTGCAGCCACACGCCACCTTGCTCAACCAGCACCGTCAAGGTAACTGGATCTTGCGCGCCCGCCACCAGCGACAGCGAGAGCAGAACGAGTATTGCCAGAACGAGACTTATGCGTTTCATGATCCTGCCTTTCTTTGTAACTAGACATCGTATAGGAATGCGGGGAATCCCAAAGCAGATTCCACAGCGGACAACACTGAACGAGTCAGTGGCTATCCCAAGTTGGGGAGACGCGCAGAGATCGGGAAGGCGGGCAGCGGAATGCGCGCCGATGGACTATGTGCGGGGGTTGTCGCCGATGTGCTTGGTTTCCATGCAGAGGTGGAGCAGGAGCTTCATCGAGGGATAATGCGCGATAGAAAACGCCATATGCCGGCGGTGCGGCTGAAATGACTTGAAAGCGACCCTGTCGACCATCATATTCTTGCGGTCTTTGCCACCACTTGCAGGTTACATGCAGTGTAACGCGCTATGATAGCGTTGTCAAATTTTGCTTGGGATGCATTGACTCGCCGTATCCGCGAGAGTTTTGTGTAGCCCCTACGGGACTCGAACCCGTGTCTCCACCTTGAAAGGGTGGCATCCTAGGCCGCTAGACGAAGGGGCCTCCGCCGCACTGCTGGTCGGCAGCGACAATGCAAACGATATACGCCAATACGCAGCGAGTCAATAGTGGAATAGCCCGCATGTCTTTGGCAGATTCCGTGGGGAAGGCGCTTAGTCCGGCTGCATAAAGCGGGCGAATCGCTCGCGGTCGCCGGGCCGCAGCAAGCCGAATTGCTCGCGATAGTCGACCAGCTTACCGACCTGCTCTGGCGGAATGGCGTTTAGTTGCTTGCTTATCTGCAGCGCGCGGTGGATGATGGTTGCGCCATGCTCCAGCGATTCCAACAGCAGATAGGCATCCCAAAGCGACTTCGCCACCGTCAGCGAGCCATGGTTAGACAGCATGATGGCGTCGTGCTCGCGAATGAGCGTGGTGATGGCGAGGCGGTTTTCTTCGCTGGATGGTGTGGAATAGGGCGCGGTCGGCACGAGGCCCAGCAGCACCACCATCTCGGGAATCAGACATTGCCCCAGGTCGACTCCAGCCAGGGTCAGCGCGATGGCTGTGGGTGGATGCGCATGAACGACGCCATTGACATCATCGCGCTGGCGATAGCATTCCAAGTGCATGGCGCTTTCCGAGGTCGGGCGCAGGTCGGCGTTGGCGGCGGTAGGCTCATCAATGCGTCTGCCATCAAGGTCGACGATGATCAGTTGCTCGGGCTGCAAGAAACCAGTCGCTAGTCCGCTGGGCGTGAGCAGAATGCCGCCGTCGTCCAGCCTGGCGCTGATATTGCCGGCTGTGCCATCGATGGTGCCCTGCTGGTACATCAATGCGCCGATGCGACATATCAGCGCCCGCAGATCCGCTTCTGTAGGCATCTGCCCTACCCTTCACCAAATGTTGGGCTGCGTTTTGTCGAGACAGCAGGCACAAAGTCTTCGCGAGAGCCGCCGTTGTAAAGATGATCCCACAACGAGTCGAGCAAATCTTGGTCGAATTCGACCAGGTTGCAGACATCGCAGATATGGGCGACCACATTGGGGATGCTCAGCAGCTGGTCGTGCACGATGTCGCAGAAAGTCGTGCGCTGGGGTGTGCAGCGCCCAACAGTACAGCGCGGGCAAGCGTAGCCAGGAGCTTTAGCCGTCATGTGTGCCGCCTGATTGGTTGATTAGCCCGATGGCCTGCAGTGGAAAATAACGGAAAATGACCTCGCCCACAATGTTACGCAAGGGCACGGGTCCAAAGGCTCGCGAATCGTTGCTGTTGTTGCGATTGTCGCCCATGACGAAGTATTCGTCCGCGCCCAACGTCCATTCGGCATCGCGACAGCGGAAACCGCATGGCTCTTTGATATACGGCTCGTCGAGCTCCATGCCATTGACAATCACCAGGCGATCGCGGATTACCACGGAATCGCCGGGCATGCCAATAATGCGCTTGATCAACATGACGCCACGCGCCGCCTCACTGGGTCGCAGCGAGTTGAAGACCACGATATCGCCGCGCGCAGGCTGGCTCAACAGGTAGTGCACGCGACTGACGACCAGCCGGTCATCGCCGTAGAATGTCGGCTCCATGCTGTGTCCATCCACCAGCGAACGGGGTATCGCCAGGTCAAACAGCACGGTGACCGCCAGCACAAAAACGACGGTACCGACCAGCTCCATCAGCAAGCCCGGCGTCTTCAAGCGCGGTCGCGGCCGATCGCCTATGTGGTTGCCCAATTGACTTTCCTTTTCGCGCCGGATAGACACAGTCGCCGATTATAAGTTTGCCCGCCAGCTATCGCAATGCAAAGCCCGACCAAGCTGCCGCGCTAGGCTGGTTCAAACGCCCGCTGGTTGTCGCGCGAACGAAAGCTCATGCGGATGGGCGTACCTTCAAATTCAAATGCTTCGCGAAACTGGTTCTCCAGATAGCGCTTATAGCTGAAATGGACTTGGCGCGGATCGTTGACATGAAAGAGGATCAAGGGCGGATCGGTGCGCACCTGCGAGGCATACAGAAACTTAAGCCGCCTGGTGCCTTTGGCGTGCGGGGGATGTTTTTCGACCGCCTCGCGCAGCAGCCTATTGACATCGGCGGTTGGTATGCGCAAGAAACGCGCTTCCCAGACCCGATTCGCCACTTCCAGCACCTGGTGGATGCGCTGGCCTTCCAGCGCGCTGATGAAGATAATCGGCGCATAACGCACAAAATGCAGCCGATCTCGGATATTTTCGATGAAACCGTGCATGGAATGCGCGTCTTTATCCAGCGCGTCCCACTTGTTGACGACGATGACCAGGCTCTTGTATTCCTCAATGATATAACCGGCGATGTGCTCATCTTGTTCCGTAATGCCCAATTGCGCATCGATGACCAACAGCGCCACATCACAACGCGCGATCGCTTTCATGGCGCGGATGACGCTGTAACGCTCGACCCCCGCTTCGATGCGGCCCCGGCGGCGGATGCCTGCTGTGTCGATCAGCGTAACTGGTTCGCCATACCAGTTGATTTCTGTATCGATGGCATCGCGGGTTGTGCCGGCGACTTCGCTGACTATGGCGCGTTCGGCACCGATGAGCTTGTTGAGCAAAGTGCTCTTGCCGGCGTTGGGTCTGCCCACAATGGCGATCTTGAGGTGGTCGTCAGCTTCGTCTTCGCTGTCATCCACCAGTTCGTCCAGGCGGCTCACCAATTCGTCCAACAAGTCGCCAACGCCCAAACCATGGATGGCGCTGATGCCAGTTACGGCGTCCAAACCCAGGCTATAGAAGTCGTAAGCCTCGTCCAGAAAACGGCGATCGTCGATTTTGTTGGCGGCCACCAGCACAGGTTTGTCGCTGCGCCGCAAGATCTCGGCGATCGCTTCATCGGCTGCCGTCACGCCGACTTGCGCATCGACCAGCAGAATGATGACATCGGCATCGGCAATGGCGATCAGCGCCTGTTCAATGATCTCGGCCACGAAAGCGGCGCTGCCTTCCGCCAGTGGCGATTCATCACGCGCGCCGCTCGGCTGATAGACTTCGATGCCGCCGGTGTCGATTACCTGAAAAGCGGCGCCGGTCCAGAAAGACTCGCCATGCAGGCGGTCGCGCGTCGTGCCGGGCATCTCGTGCGTGACTGCCAGACGCTCGCCGACCAGCCGGTTGAAGAGTGTGCTCTTGCCCACATTGGGTCTGCCCACCAGGGCGACAATCGGTTTCTGTGCCATCAGCGCTGGACGCTCCGCAATCGCTCGTCTGCTGCGCATTGTAGTCTGCGCGCGGCGCAAATGGCAGACACAGCCGACCTAGCCTTCCGACGGCGATTCTGCTGCGGGCGCGTCTTCACTGGCTGCGGGCGAGGTGATCTCGACATTCAGCACAGACGGCGAAAGCGATACATTCGCCTCGCTGAGTTCGCCTTGGTTTATAGCGATAGATGGCGTGAGGTCGTATACACCGGGCGCGAGCCCATCCAGATCGACGCTGACTTGAATGTCGGTAGCGGACAGCGGATCGACCAGAACAACCGGACCATTAACGATGGCGGACACAGTCCTGGGCGCAATTGTCAGCTGGAATCCCTCGTCCAAGCCAAAGTGGTCGACATCGATGCTGTCGATCTGGCGCGAAACGATGATGGGAATGATGTCAACTGTGACCTCGATGTTGTTGTTGCCGCCCATGACGAACAGGTTGTCATCGGGCAGCAGGATGGGCACAGTCGCCTCGAACTTTTCTTGATGACCCTCCAGGCTAATTTGCTCAGTGAGCAGGGTATCGGAAAGCTGCGCCAACTGCTCGGGCGCGCCGCTAATGAAAAGAGAGGCGGGATCATAGCTGTAGTCTTTGAACAAGAAACCTTCCGAAAGCGTGTGCAAGAGGATGTTGGGTCGCACTGGAAATTGGCGTATGTCGTCGCGCCGCGATACGCGCACGGAAACCCGAGCCAGCTGTGGGCTCAGCGCAACGCCGCTGACCCGGTCGCCATCGGCATCTACGGCCTGCAGACGGACTTCTTGCTCGAGCGGGCTGCGGCTGGTGGACAAGTCAAGCTCGCCGCGAATCGCCGCCACCTGCGACATGCGGCTGGCAGCGCTGGTAACCAGCACTTCGTCGATATCCAACTGCGGTTCGTCGTGGCGAAAGCCGATTGGCGGCGGATCCGTAATGACGATTTCGATTGCCAATTCTCGTGATTCGATCGGTTCCAACTCGACCACGATCTGGTTCGGCTGGATGCGCAGCACAGGTCTGCGGGCGCTGTCTGAAGTATTGGGCGCGACACTGACACGCAGCGGCACGGTATGGGTGCCTGGTCCCAGCCGAGACAATTCGGCGCGCACTTCGATTTCTTCTACCAAGCGCGGTATGGAGGCTTGCGAGCCTTGCGCAGTGACGATCGCCGTGCGGGCCGAACTGCTGGTCATGACTGCCGAGTCGCTTTCCACAAATAAGATGGGCACGCTCGAAAATCGGCGTTGCTGGATGGGGTCGGCAGAAGTCACAGCGATATACCAGACGCCTGTCGCCAGCAACAGCGAAACCGCCAGCCAGAGCAAGTTGCTCGCGGCGTTTGTCTGTGCCCAGCGCCGGATCATGTCTGCGCCCCTTGTCGGCGGCGCGTCTGCAAACGCAGCCGAAATTCGTCGCGCAATTCACGAATTCGCCTGGCAAGAGATGGCTGGTCGGCTTGATCGGGACCGTAGACGCCACCCAGGATCAGTTGCAAGCGCTGCGCATCCAGATCGAGGATCATGCGCCCGCCATTGGTGAGCGAGATTTTGCCAGTCTCTTCAGAAACGACCACACACAGCGCATCGCCGACTTCGCTGATGCCAACTGCCGCCCGGTGGCGCGTGCCGAGGTTGGGGTCGGGCAGGTTGCGGCTGGCTGTGATGGGCAAGACGCAAGAAGCCGCCGCGATGCGCCCCGTGTCGTCAATGATGACCGCGCCATCGTGCAGCTCGGTGCGGGGCCAAAAGAGCGTCGCCAGCAAGTCAGCCGTGACCACCGCATCCAAGCCAATGCCGGTGCGGATATATTCTTGCAAGCTGCTGTTGCGCTGCAGCACGATTAGCGCGCCATGACGACGGGTGCTCAACTTGGTGACGGCATTATAGATCTCGTCAATCACCGACACGCGCGTGGCTTCTGGCGCCAAGCGTGTCCCAAAAAATGCGCTGCGCCCCAGCCGCTCCAGCACGCGGCGGATCTCGGGCTGGAAGATGACCGGTATCGCGATGACTACGGCGGTCAAGCTGTTGGCCAGCAGCCAACTGAGCGCTTGCAGCCGCAGCACCGCCGCCACGCTGATCAAGCCGATCACCAGCAGCGCGATGCCACGAAAGAGCGTGACCGCCTGCGTGCCGCGAAATAGCAAGCTGATGCTGTAGAAAAGCAAAGTCACGATGCCGATATCAACAATATCGGTAAGGGCGAGGCTCTCCAGGATAACCAGTACTTGTTCCACGAGGCAGCTTCCGCATGACTGGACGGCGCTAGTGTATCTACAAGCGAAAACCCGCTTGCACAGCGCAAGTTTTCATATTCTAACAGCAATTGGGCAGACGTGTCGTCTACAGCGGCATTAACCCAGCAGGCGCGCCAGGATGGCTTTCTGCGCGTGCAGCCGATTTTCCGCCTGTTCGAAGACGCGCGATTGCGGACCGTCCATCATGTCATCGGTGATTTCGTGGCCGCGGTGGGCTGGCAAGCAGTGCATGACGATGGCGTCGGGCTTGGCGTGACCCAGCATCTGGGCATTGACTTGCAGCGCCTTGAATTCATCAATGCGCTCGGCCGCTTCCGCCTCTTGCCCCATGCTGATCCAGGTGTCGGTATAAACGACATCGGCATCGGCCAGCGCCATTTCCGGTCGCGTGCCCATTTGCAGCGCTGTGCCATTGCGTTCGGCAAGTTCAAGCGCTTGTTCGCGAATATGCGGCTTCATTTCGTAGCCTTCGGGGGTGGCGATGCTGAAGTCCAGCCCGAATTGAGCGCAAGCCAGCGCCACGGACGCCGCCACATTGTTGCCATCGCCAACAAAAGCCAGCTTGATGCCCTGCAGCGTCCCAAAATGCTCGTGGATGGTCAACATATCCGCCAGCGCCTGGCAGGGATGATAATCATCGCTCAAGCCGTTGATGACGGGCACGCGCGAATATCGAGCCAGCTGCAAGACATCGCTGTGATCATAAACGCGCGCCATGATCCCCTGCACATAGCTGGAAAGCACCCGCGCCACATCGGGCACGCTTTCACGGACGCCCAGGCCGATCTCGTGCGGACCGAGCATGATGGCATCGCCGCCTAGGTGCTTCATGCCCATCTCAAAAGAAACCCGCGTGCGCAGCGATGGTTTTTGGAAGATCATGCCCAGGGTCTTGCCGCGCAGAATGGGCTGGTTGCCGCCGGCGCGCCACTC
>DAOUJB010000482.1:0-5551 GCA_034423155.1 Anaerolineae bacterium
GGCGAAACCGCGCCGATCCAAGGCACATCCAGGATAGAAATCTGTGCCGCTTCGCCACGCAGTTGCGGGAAGTAATCGGCATTCCGCTGCGCCAGCACGACCTGCACGGCATCAGCGATCATTGCCAGCGCATCGTGATCATGATGACTCAAATAGATCACGCCGACCGAACGCGAATTGTCCGCTGCGATGCCCAATCCGCCCAGCGAATCGGCTGCTTCGTCCAGCTGCGCCGCCAACTCATCACGAAATCGCGAGCTGCGCACCCAGTCGGTGAAGGCATTCACCACCAGCTCCGATGCCAGCCAGGTGTCCATGAAGCTGTCTTCGATAGAGAGCAGATCTGGCGGCTGCGCGGCGCTATAACGAATCTGCAGGGTGTATCCGCGCGGCGCATCGTCCAGCAGAGCCGGCAGGGACAAGCCAACGGCAGCGACGAATGGCAGCAAGATCAGCCACCAACGCCGTGAGAGCAGACGAAGTGCGCTGGCATAGTCCATTGCTTCTACCCTTCCACTTTCGTCAAAGGATCGTCGTATTTGTAGCTACGACTTGCCCGGTGTGCCGCCCAGGCGCCGTCTATGAACGCTTCCATTCGCCGGCAAAAGGCGCTGGTATCGAACTGCCGGGCGTGTGTGCGAAGCTCTTGGGGATTGTAGGCGAAGGCAGCGAAGTTTCGCCAGACTGCCTTCAAGCTCTCCACGGTCAGCTGGTCAAAGAATGCGCCTGTCGCGCCTTCGATGATTGTATCCAGCGCGCCGCCACCTCGGTAGGCGATGACGGGACGTCCAGCGGCCTGCGCTTGCACGGGCGTTATGCCGAAGTCTTCCAGGCCCGGGAAGAGCAGCGCGCGACACTGCGCCATCAGCGGCGGCAGGTCGGCGTCCGGGACAAAACCCAGGAATTCGACCGTGTCGCCCGCCAGCGATTTCAAGCGTGCCAAATCACGCCCCGCTCCGGCAATTTTCAATGGCAGACTCAGCTCAGTAGCCGCCCGCACAGCCAGGTCGATGCGCTTGTATGGCACCAGGCGCGATACGATCAGGTAATAATCCTGGACATCGTCGGCAGAACAAGGCTGGAAGCGCGAAGTATCCACGGGGGGATGGATGATGGTCGACTCGCGTTTGTAGTATTTGCGAATGCGCGCTTGCACGGCGCTGCTGATGGCGATGAAATGTGAGACTCGCTGGGCAGCGGCATAATCCCATCGGCGCAGCCAAGCCACCAGCGGATGCAGCAGCCGCTCGGTCATCTCGCCCAGCCCTTCGCCGGCCAGGTATTCGTCCAATTGCCAGACATAACGCGTCGGCGTCAGACAATAGCAAATATGCAGCGCGCGCGGATCGAAGCGCAGCCCGTGGCAGAAGCCGCTTTTGTTGCTCAATATCACATCATAATCCGTCAGCCGCAGATTGCCCCAGGCCAGCGGATACAACGGCAGGTACATCTGATGACGGCGGTGAATAGCCGGCAGCTTGTCCAGCCACAGCGTGCGAATATCCCAGTTCTCATAATGCGGCGGCATGGCAGCGGGCGCATACATGCTGGTGAAGACCGGGCTAGCTGGATATTGGCGGGCCAGGACTTCCAGCACATCTTCTGCGCCGCCGATCTGGTTCAGCCAGTCATGCGCCAGAGCGAGCTTCAAGCGCCACTCCTGTCTGTTCGCAGCGCGGCGCGGACCGGCGCGAAACTCCGCCGATGCGCCGGGCAGGGACCATGTTGCCGCAAAGCGTTGAGGTGCGCGCTCGTGCCATAGCCTTTGTTCTGAGCGAAACCGTATTGCGGATAGCGCTCATCCAGCCGCTGCATGTGCTCGTCTCGCCAGACTTTCGCCAAAATGCTGGCGCAGGCGATGCTCAGCGAGCGCTGGTCGCCTTCGACTAGGCTGACTTGTGGCAGTTCGCTGCATTTGGGCAGCAGCATATAATCCAAAAACAGACAGTCTGCTTTGATGCCGATATCGTTCAGCGAAGCCAGAGCTCTGTGCATGGCCAGCTGCGTCGCCGGGACGATGCCGCAGCTATCGATTTCCTGCGCGCTGGCTCGTCCGATCCCCCAAGCCAGAGCAATCTGCTTGATAATCGTGTTCATCGATTCGCGTTGGGCGGGCGTCATCTGTTTGCTGTCGCGAGCGCCACGCAGCAACCGGCCCAGGTCGCGCCGCTGCAAGGGCAGGGCAACCGCAGCCGCCGCCACTGGTCCAGCCAGGGGTCCGCGCCCTGCTTCATCCATGCCAACGATGCTGTGATAACCGGCGCGCTGATAATGCCGCTCGTGCTGCAGGCTGGCTGTCCCGGCGCGCTTAGTCGGGGCGCGCATAATAGCCCTGTCGCCAGTTGCGCCGTATCTGCCAGATCTCGCGCAGCATATTCAGCGAATCGTCCCACAGCCGCATGGTCGAATAGGGGTCATAGTACCAGGTGATCGGCACTTCTTTGACTGTGTAGCCGCGCCGCTGGGCGATAAACAGCAGCTCGACATCAAAGCCGATGCCATTCATGCGCTGCACGCCGAAGAGGTCCTCGGCGACAGACGCGCGAAACATTTTGAAGCCGCACTGTGTATCTTCAAAACTGCGTAGAGCCGCCAATTTGATGATCCAGTTGTTGATCCTGCCCATCAAATGCCGATAGGTCGGCTCGCCGACTCGGTTGGCGCCCGGCGCTTCTCGGCTGGCGATGACGATGTCGCAGCCGGTCGTTTCGAGCGGCAAAAAGCGCGCGAGCTCGTCTATGCGCATGGATAGATCGGCATCACAGATGAAGCGCCATTCGCCCCGCGCCGCCAGCATACCTTGTTTGACCGCCAAACCCTTGCCGCGTTGCCCGGCCGGCGATTGCAGGGCGCGCACATACGACAGCGAATCTGCGTGCGCCTGCGCTACTTCGAAAGTTCGGTCGTGGCTGCCATTCTCGACGATGATGACTTCTGCGTCATAAGGCTGCCGCTGCAAGAAAGCGTCAATTTGCGCCAGGCTGGGTGGCAAGCGCGCTTCTTCGTTGTGCGCCGGAATGACGATGCTGAGGAAAGGTTGACTCAAAGAAACATTCTCCGCCGCATAAGTGGTGATTATCGCCGAAACAACTGTGCCAATGATACGCCAAAAGTCGGCTTTTGCGCAGGCTGTGGCTCGCCACCTGGTTTATCCCCTGCGATCGCCCCAGCGCGCAGCTCATTTTCGCGTGAGCAAGCTGTCAATATATGCATCGTCGACGCGCCGCATCGACTGGATTTCACGCCGTTTTGCCAAGGCGCCGCGCAGGCTCAAGAGGCCAGCCGCCATGCCACGCAGCCTGGCCCGCGCCGCTTCTCCACGCCAGGCAAGCAGCGCCTCCCAAAACAGCCGGGTCTGCCGACCTGCGATGCGCCGCCAATACTTCCGCAGCAGGGGGGACGGCATATTCTTGGCGATCAGCCAGATGCCGTTGCGCCCGTCATAGAAGCTGGCGGTCTTGCCACCTCCAGTCGCCGATAAATGATGATAGACAACTGCCCCAGGCGCAAACCACACCGCATAACCAGCCAGTTGAGCGCGCCAGGCGATATCGACATCTTCCAGCAAGAAGAAGAAGTCGTCATCCAAATAGCCGATCTCTTCCAGCATGCTGCGCCGATAGACTGCTGCGCCGCCACAAGCCGAAAAGACATAATCGCCACCATCATATTGCCCATGGTCGATCTCGCCAAAACCGCGATTGCCCGCGCTGCCATCAATGGCGAAAAAATCGCCGGCGGTATGAAATCGCTCGCGCTGGTCGTGCATCAGCATCTTGCAGGCGAGGATGCCGACCTCGGGCTTTGCGTCCAGCGCCTGGATGACTTGCGCAGCCCAGTCCTTTTCTACTTCCGTGTCGTTGTTCAGCAGCGCGACAAATTCACCAGCCGCCTCGCGCATGCCCCTGTTGCACGCGCCCGTGAAACCACGATTCTGCGGCATCTCGATCAAGCGCATTTCCGAATAGGCAGTCTTCACAAATTGCTGCGAGCCATCGCTGGAGGCATTGTCGACGATGATGATTTCGATAGCGGGCTGGGTCTGCGCGCGCAGGGAATCGAGGCAGGGACCCAAATAGCGTTTGCCATTCCAATTGGGGATGACCACCGACAGACGCGGCGCAGTCATCCAGGTGCCTCGGCTGCGATGAAGTCGCGCACCGCCTCTTGCCAGGGACGCAGGCGAATCCCCAGGCTGGCGGCGGCGATATTCGCCAGCGGCGCGTATTCTGGCGGCAGGGATGGGCGCTGCCATTGATGACTGCTGATGCGCGCGATGGCAATATCAGCGAAGCCGGCTGCATCCAGCGCGAACCTCGCCAGTCCCCAGCGGCTGACAGCGCCTTCGTTGACCAGGTGATAGGTTCCGTAGCGATTGCTTTCGATCAGCCTGCCGATGGCTGTCGCCAGATCGTTGGTGGCGGTGGGGTTGCTAGTTTCGTTGGTGACGACTCGCAGCTCTTGGCCACGCCGCGCTGCCTTGAGGATGGCATGAATGAAGTTGTGCCCGCCCGGCGCGAAAAGCCAGGCTGTGCGCACAAGATAATGTCGCGGATTGACCTGCGTCAGCGCGCGTTCGCCATACCACTTGCTGCAACCATACGCATTGATGGGCTGGGCGGCATCATATTCGTGATAAGCGCGCCCCAGCTTGCCAGCAAAGACTTCGTTGCTGCTGACATAGAGCATGGCAATGCCGAGCTGCGCGGTGACGGCGGCCAGGTTTTGCGTGCCCACGCCATTGATGCGCAGCGCCTTTTGCGGGTCCAGCGCGCAGCCATTCACATCGGTGTAGGCGGCGGCATGCAGCAATATATCCGGGCGCGCCTCGGCGATCAACTGTCCGCAAGCCGCGTAGTCGGTGATGTCCAATGTGGATCTATCTGTGGCGATGACATCGTGCTCTGCGCATAACGCCTTTTGCAACGCGCTGCCCAGCTTGCCGCTCGCGCCAGTGATCAGGATTTTCATGGCGCTGCGGTCGCCGCTGCCAGCCGGTCGCGATATTGACGCTGATAATAGGCCAGGTATTCGCCCGTCTTGATCTTGCGCCACCACCATTCGTTTTCGACATACCAGCGCACGGTCGCCGCCAGACCTCGCTCGAAGTCGTATTCTCGCTGCCAGCCCAGTTGGCGCGCTTTGGCGGCTGTCATGGCATAGCGCCGGTCGTGGCCTTCGCGGTCTGGCACATGGCGGATCAAAGTCGGTGGCTTGCCCAGCTGCTCGAGTATCTGTCGCGTAACTTCGATATTGTGGCGCTGGTTTTCGCCAGCCAGGTTGTAGGCTTCGCCCGTTTCGCCGCGATGCAATATGCAGTCGACGCCGCGCGCGTGGTCATCGACATGCAGCCAGTCGCGGATTTGCAAGCCATCGCCATACAAGGGCAGTGGGCGGTCGTCCAGCGCTTCGGTCGTGAAAAAGGGAATCAGCTTTTCCGGATATTGATAGGGTCCATAGGTGTTGCTGCCGCGAGTCACGACTGTGTCCATGCCATAGGTGACCTGGTAGGCGCGCAGCATGAGTTCGCCGCCGGCTTTGCTGGCTGCAT
>DAOUJB010000483.1:0-4573 GCA_034423155.1 Anaerolineae bacterium
ACTGGCTGGAACGGGTCGGGCTGGCTGGATTGGGCGCGCGGGATGTGGCGGCGCTTTCGGGCGGGCAGCAGCAGCGAGTGGCTTTGGCGCGCAGCCTGGCGCCCAACCCGCGCCTGCTGATGTTGGACGAGCCACTGGGATCGCTGGATGCCCAACTGCGCGATCAACTGGCGCTGGAATTGCGGCGACTGCTCAAAGAAGCCGGCATCGGCGCGATCTATGTGACGCACGATCGCCGCGAAGCTTTCTCCATTGCCGACCGCATCGCTGTAATGGACACGGGCAGCATCCAGCAATGCGACACGCCGCGTCGGCTCTATCACGAGCCCGCCAATGCGCAGGTAGCGCGCTTCCTGGGTTTGCGCAATCTTTATGCCCGCGCAGAGAGTTCCCTGGCGGCGCAACTGGCAGAGCAGGCCGGGGCTCTCGGCAGCGCAACGCAGACCATCCTGATACATCCGCGCGGAATCAGCCTGCAACGCCCGGCATCTGGGCGGAGCGCCGAGTTTGACGCCACGCTTGTGGCAGCTGTCTTCCGTGGGGAGAATTGGGATATTCGCCTGCGGTTGGAAGGAGAAATGCAGCTATCCTTCTCGACGCGCGAATTGCCTGCGCAGGTCGGCGAGTCTGTGCGCGTGTTCGTGGCGCTGGAGGCCGTGCTGGCGCTGGACGACTAGACCTTGCCTGTGCCGATTGTCCACTGGCATTTATAATCTCGAACTCAAGTCGCATACACAGATTCAAGGACGGAGCCATGCCGCGGGCATTGATCAGCGTTTCCGACAAAACGGGCATCATCCAATTCGCCAGAGAACTCAACGCCCTGGGCTGGGAGCTGGTGGCGAGCGGCGGCACGGGCGCAGCGCTGCAGGCAGGCGGCATCCCTGTCACCAGCGTCGAGAGCCTGACGGGTCATGCTGAGCTACTGGGCGGGCGCGTCAAGACCCTGCACCCGGCCGTTCACAGCGGCATCCTGGCGCGCGACATGGCTTCGGACCTGAGCGAACTGGCGCAGCATGGCTACGCGCCGATCAGCCTGGTCGTCTGCAATCTGTATCCTTTCAGCGAGACGGTCGCAGCGGTACAGGTCGCGCTGGGCGAAGCTATCGAACAGATCGATATCGGCGGCGTCACGCTGCTGCGGGCTGGGGCGAAGAACTTTGCGCGGGTTTCGGTGCTGTGCGATCCTGGCGATTATGGCGCGACGATCTCGGCGTTGAAACACGACGGCGCAATCAGCAGGCAGATGCGGCGCGAATTGGCGGTTAAAGCGTTCGCCCATTGTCGCGATTACGATACGGCTATTCACGCTTGGCTTGCCGATTCCGATGTGACACCCGCGACTGACGAGGTTGTGCCCGAGAGTATTTCCATCGGCCTGCGGCGCAGCCATGCATTGCGATATGGAGAAAACCCGCATCAAGCCGCCGCCTATTATTCGCGCGGCCAAAGCCAGACGCCACTGGGCGCGCAGCAGCTGGGCGGCAAGCAGCTTTCTTACAACAACATCCTGGATGTGGATGCGGCTTGGCGGGCAGTCAGCAGCTTTGACGAACCGACTGCCGTCATCGTCAAACACCTTAATCCGACCGGAATCGCCAGTGGCCATACGCTGTCAGACGCTTTTCCACTGGCGCTGGCATCGGATCCGCTTTCGGCTTTTGGCGGCATCATCGCCCTGAATCGCGTGGTGGATGCCGAACTGGTGAGCGCGCTAGGCAAGCTGTTTATCGAGGGATTGATTGCGCCGGGCTTCACCGACGAAGCGCTTGAACAGTTGCGCAAAAGACGGGTGAATTGTCGCCTCTTGCAGATGCCGCGCTCATTTGACGACGCTGGCTACGAGTTGCGCAGCGTCATGGGCGGTTTGCTTCTGCAGCGTTATGACAGGGGAGATCCAACCGAGACGCAGCTGACGACAGTGACGCGGCGCGCTCCGACAGATGCCGAGCTGGCTTCGCTGCGATTCGCCTGGCGAGCCGTGGAGCATGTGAAGTCGAATGCCATCGTGCTGGCGCGGTCGCAGCGGACTGTCGGCATAGGCGGCGGATTGCCCAGTCGCGTTGATGCAGCTGAACTGGCGATCAACAAGGCGGGCGCAGCAGCGCAAGACGCGGCGCTGGCCTCGGACGCCTTCTTCCCCTTCCCGGATAGCATTGAGCGGGCGGCGCAGGCCGGCGTGCGCTGCATTATCCAGCCGGGCGGCTCCATCCGCGACGCCCAAGTCATCGAAGCGGCGGACCGCTATGACATGGCGATGGTGTTCACCGGGACGCGCCACTTCCGCCATTGATAGCTGCCAGAGCAGATTTGATCATCAATCTCGCCCTCGGCTTGTCTACAGAATCAGCGCACGATTTGCCTCCCCCTGACCTGTCGGGGGGACTGAGGGGGGTCTCAAGTGTCAGGCGGCTTCGACAGCAGCCTCGTCAGCGCGACCGCCGAGGAAAGGCAGCTCGCCCTGTTCCCAAGCCACCAGCAGCGGGACGGCGGTGAAGATCGACGAATAGGTGCCGCTCAGCAAGCCGATGAACAAGATGGCGATGAATTGCTTGACCGTCTCCCCACCGAATAGCAGGATGGCGATCATGATGAAAAAAGCGTTCAACTGCGTAGCCAGCGAGCGGTGGATGGTCTCCCAGATGCTGCGATTGACGATTGTCTCGTAGGGTTCGCCCAGGTGCTTGGGGATATTTTCGCGGATGCGGTCGAAGACGACGATGGAATCTTGCACAGAAAAGCCCACCACCGTCAGCACAGCGGTCAGGAAGAGCGCATCGATCTCCCAGCCCAGCAACAGGCCAAAGAGCGACATCACGCCCATCACAACCAGGATGTCGTGGATCATGGCGGCGATCGCGCAGACGCCGTAACGAATGGCGTTGGGCACCTGGCGGAAGGCGATGACGATGAAGCCGGTGATCACCAGCGCGCCCACGGCCACAGCCGCCAGCGCCGAGCGCGTAACTTCGCCACCGATGGTCGCCGAAACCGTTTCTATGCCGAAGCTGTCACGATCGATCGGCGCGAGCTCGCCCAGTCTGGCCAGAATGTCGTTGGTAACCGACACATCATGAAAACCCGCCCGCACCGACCAGCGGTAGTCGTCTGCGCCGCCGATCTGCTGGATGATGACATTGTCATCGCCGAAGCTCGTGAAGACGCGGCGGATGCCATCTTCGCTCGCGCCAGCGCCCTCGAACTTTAGCTCGTAGATGCTGCCGCCCAGAAAGTCGATGCTCAGGCGGAATGGCGCGCCAGTTGTCAGGGTCGAATAGAGCATAATCGCCAAGCCCGGCACGATCACCAGAGCTGACAGAACGAAATACCAGCGGCGCTTTTGTACGATATTGAACATGTCGGCAGCCCCCTCAAGCGCCCAGCAGCGCGCGGTTGCTCTCGATGCGGCTGCGGAAAACCCCAACGAGGATATACAAGAAGGTGCGCGTTACGATGACGGCGGTGAACAAGTTGAGCATCAGCCCGATCGCCAGCGTTACAGCGAAGCCCGCCACGATGCTCGCGCCCGGCGTCTGCCCGAACATGAACAAGATGCCGCAGATGATGATGGTCGACAAGTTGCTGTCGCGGATGGATGTCCAGGCGCGGTCGAAGCCGGCTTTCAGCGCGGCCTCCAAGGGCAGACCCGCTCGCAGCTCTTCCTTAATGCGCTCGAAGATCAGAATGTTGCCATCCACCGCCGTGCCGATGGATATCAAGAACCCCGTGATGGCCGGCAGCGTCAGCGTGACCGGCAGCAGCTTGAACACGGCGATATTCAAAAAGATGAAAACGACCAGCGCCAGGTCGGCAGCCAAGCCCGGCAGCCGATAATAGATGAGCATAAACGCCAGCACGACGATCACGCCGATGACGCCCGCCTGCACGCTCAGCCGCACCGACTCTTGCCCTAGCGTCGCGCCGACTTCTTGCGTGCTTTCGATGCGCAAGGGGATGGGCAGCGCGCCCGAACGCAGCTGCAAAGCCAGGGTGTTGGCTTCGTCTTCTGTGAACTGACCGCTGATGACACCGCCGCTGCTCAGTTGCGCCTGGATGACCGGCGCAGACAGCACTTCGCCATCCAGCACGATCGCCATGGGCTGGCCGATGCGCGATGCCGTGAAGCCGCCGAAGACAGACTGGAATTCCTCTTTGATCTCAAAATTGATCATCCATTCGGCGCTGCCCGTGCCTTGGGGCGGGGCGAGCACGGCGCTGGCCGCCTGCAGACCGGCGCCTGTCATGACGGTGCGGAATGGCAAGCCAGTCACTGGATGCGCACGCCGAGCGGCTAGCGGGTCTTCTTCGCCTTCGGGCACGCTGGCATTGGCGCGCATGGCGACCTGTTCGTCGGTGACGATCTCGCTGCCCACCAAGTCATAGGCTTGGCCGCTGAGTCCGCCGAAATCCACGAATTCAAGCAAGGCGGTCTGCTGGATGGTGGCGATGGCTTGCTGTGGATCGCGCACGCCGGGCAGCTCGACCAGGATGCGGTCGCGCCCCTGCACTTGCACGGTCGCTTCGGTCAAGCCCAGCGCATTGACGCGCCGCGAGACATTGTTGGCTGTTTCGC
>DAOUJB010000484.1:0-3088 GCA_034423155.1 Anaerolineae bacterium
CTGAGGTGATGCCCGGTCATGGGCACAGACGACATGGACTCTGCGCCGCCGGCGATCACCACATCGGCTTGGTCGGCGATGATGCTGTTGGCCGCCAGCGCGATCGTCTGCAAACCGCTGGAACAGAAGCGGTTGACCGTCTGCCCGGGCGTTTCCACTGGCAAGCCGGCGCGCAAGGCGATGACTCGCGCGAAGTTCATGCCCTGCGAGCCTTCTGGCATCGCACAGCCCATAACGACATCGTCAATCTCGCGAGGGTCGAGCGCGCCGTCGGTTTGGCGCAGCAGGTCTGCTATCACGGCGGCCGCCATGTCGTCCGAGCGGGCGTTCTTCGTGCTGCCGCGGATGGCTTTGCCGACTGCGGTGCGCGCCGCCGCCACGATGACTGCTTCTCGCATGGGGGAGTCCTTTCTCATCTTTAATAAGATATCGCCGAAACCAACCGACGAGTCTATTTGGTTCCGCGCACCCTAATTCCGCAGTGGCTTGTTCGTCTGCAGCATGTGCATGATGCGCGCTTGCGTCTTGTCTTGCATGATAAGCTGCAAAAATGCCTCGCGTTCCAGATCGAGCAGGTATTGCTGGCTGACCCACTGCCCTTCCGCCAAGCCCGCGCCGCTCAAAATATGCGCCAGTTTGCGCGCGATAAAGGCATCGTATTCGCTGGCATAACCCGCCTCTTGAAATCCTGCCACCGCCAGCAACAGAGCCGCATAGGCATCGCGCCCGGCGGCATAGACGGGCTCGGGTTTGCGCTGCTGGTATGATTCGCTCAAAGCCAGCGCCAGCGCTTTCGCCTCGCCCAGCAGATGCGCGCGGTTCATCACGATCTTGTCATGCTCGTTCAAGAAACCCAGCGCTACCGCTTCTTTGGCGCTGCCACTGACTTTGGCTGTGGCGATAGTCTCAAAAGCCTTCTGCAAGCCAGCCAGCACGCCTTCCGTACCCGTTCGCGCCAGTGGGTTGACCAGCCGCCGCACCAGCTCTTTGCAGCCGCCGCCAGCCGGCACCAAGCCGACGCCAACCTCCACCAACCCCATGTAGAACTCGGCATGGGCGACCACCGCCGCGCCCGCCATGATTAGCTCTGCCCCGCCGCCCAACGCCATATTGTGCGCAGCGACCACCACTGGCTTCTCGGCATAACGCAGGGCTTGCATCAAATCCTGCAAGCCGACCAGCGCTTTTTCAATGCCAGCCAGGCCGTCCATGAGCGCGCTGGGGTCGAGGTTTGCGCCGATAGAAAAACGTTCGCCATCATTGCCGATGACCAGCGCTTTGTATTGGTCGTCCGCCAGCAGCTCCAGGGCGCGCCAACCGCTGGCGATCAAGCCCGGCGTGATGCTGTTGTGCTTGGTTTGGAATGCCCATAGCAGCGCGCCATCGCCCATGTCGAACAGGCTGCCGTGCCCGTTGCTATAGACTTCCGCCCCGCCCAGCGCCGAGACAGCGATTTCGCGCCGATCTTTCTCCAGCGGCGCATAGGCTGCTCGCTGCGGGCAGTAGTAGCTGGTGATGTTGCCGCCGTCATCGCGCGCATAGAAACTTGTATTGCCGTCCGCCAGCATGGTCTTGACCCAATCGGCGACCGGGTAGCCGTCATTTTCAAAGCGGGCGACGCTTTCCGCCACGCCGATGGCATCCCAGATCTCGAAAGGACCCAACTGATGATTGAAGCCCCACTTATGGGCGTTGTCGACATTGACGATGCTGTCGGTGATCTCTGGCACGCGCTGTGAAGCATAAGCCAGCAGGAATGCGTGCAAGTGATAGAGATAGCGTCCGCCACGGTCATCGGCATTGATCAACAGGCGGATGCGCTCGCCCAGCGGCTCGACCTTGCGGTATTGCGTTACGCTGTCGAAGCGCGGTTTGCTGGGCGGTTGGTATTCCAGCATGTCCAAGTTGAGCGCCCACAGCTCTTTCGCCCCGCCCTCGCGCCGCATGTGGTAGAAGCCCCGGCCCGTTTTGCGTCCCAGCCAGCCACGCTCCAGCAAGGCATCGGAAAGCGCCGTATTGCCAGGGTGCATCAGCAATTCGCGGGCGGGATCATCGGGGATAGCTGAATACAGGTTGCGAGCGACGCCCACGGCGATATCAAAGCCGACCAGGTCATTCAGGTTGAAAGTGGCGGTCTTTGGGCGGCCGATAAGCGGACCGGTCAACAGATCGACTTCTTCGACGCTATAGCCATGGTCCAGCGCATAATTGGTCGCTTGCATGCCCGACATGGACATGAAGCGGTTACCGATGAAGTTGGGCGTGTCGTTGCAAAGCACCGTGCCTTTGCCCAAAGTCTCGCTGCCAAAACGCAGCATGAATGCAGCAATGGCCGGGTCGGTACCGGCGTGGGGGATGATCTCCAGCAAGCGCAGATAACGCGGCGGATTGAAGAAATGCGTACCCAGAAAACGGCGCGCGAATTCGGCTGGCAGACCCGCGGCAATGCTGCTGATGGGCAAGCCAGAAGTATTGCTGCTGATGATGGCATCTTCGCTGACGACATGCGTCAGACGCGCGAACAAGGCTCGCTTCACATCCAGATTCTCGACCACCGCTTCGATCACCCAATCGGCATCCGCGGTTTGTTCCAGATGGTCTTCAATGTTGCCGATGCGGATATTCTCGAGGTCGGACGGATGGTAGAGTTGTGGTGGACGCGCCCTGCCCAGCGCTTTGAGATTGGCCGCGACGATGGCATTGCGCGCGGAGTCGCCGTCTTCCGGGGCGCTGTCTCGCGGCGGGATATCCAGCAGCAGGACATCGATGCCGCAGCCAGCCAGCAGCGCCGCGATGCCACCGCCCATAGTGCCGCTGCCGATGACCGCTGCCGTTTTGATTTGGTATGCCATCTATCGTTTCGCCTTTCGCCATTGCCTCAATCGCTTGTCATATGAAAGGCAATTTCTTTACACAGAGAACACAGAGCTAAGATCAAGTTAATCATGCGCAACCGAGCAACGCCGCTCATATTCGGAACATGTAAGGCTTGTCCGCTACTAACAGATGAGAGTTGCCATCGCTCCATCTGCTCGTCCACACTGCCGGTTGAATAGGATGGCGATGTTGTAGGCGGCTGTTTTCGCGG
>DAOUJB010000485.1:0-2401 GCA_034423155.1 Anaerolineae bacterium
GGCAGACAAAGCCGGCGGCAGCATTCAAGAGACGACCACCCGCGGACTGGTGGCGGCGATTCACGAGCCAGTCGGCGTCATCGGCATCGCCTGCCCAAACGATGCGCCGCTGCTGGCCTTTGTCTCGCTGGTCGCGCCAGCCATCGCGCGCGGCAACACAGTCGTCTGCATCCCGTCGCAGCGCTTTCCGCTGTGCGCGACCGAT
Organism: Anaerolineae bacterium; assembly: GCA_034423155.1. GTDB lineage: Bacteria > Chloroflexota > Anaerolineae > Aggregatilineales > Phototrophicaceae > UBA6055. The sequence continues at coordinate 206 of DAOUJB010000485.1, forward strand.
CTCTATCAAGTGCTGGATACTTCCGATCTGCCCGCTGGCGTGGTCAATATCGTCACGGGCGACCGCGACCACCTGGTCAAGACCCTGGTCGAGCATGACGATGTCGATAGTCTCTGGTACTTCGGCGATGCAGAAGGCAGCCGCCAGGTCGAGGCGCGCAGCCGGCACAATATCAAGCGCACCTGGGTAAGCTATGGCCTGGCGCGCGATTGGAGCGATGCGCAACAAGGCGCTGGCGCGGAGATTCTGCGCGAGTCGGTCGAGGTCAAGAATATCTGGGTGCCCACCGGATTCTGATCGTCCAGGCGCTGGTTCGCCTCCAGTGCGAGCGATATTCTCAGAAAGACCAATAAAGTAATGCAACAATATGAAGGAACGTCGTAGGGGCGACTCTTGAGTCGCCCACATGGTCAATGACGACATAGTGGGCGAGACAAGTCTCGCCCCTACAAATTTCGAATCAGGATAGCATAGTCCTTTTACACATGACTTCCTTGGTGCTACTTCTGCGTCAAGCCTGCTGCCCGAATTGCTCCATCAGCTCCAACAGCGTACCCAGCATCAACTTCGCGCCATTGACGCAGTCGGCGTCGCTGGTGAGCTCGTTGGGATTGTGGCTGATGCCCGCCACGGATGGCACGAAGTACATCGCGGACGGGGCAATGCGCGCCATATTCTGCGTATCGTGCCCGGCGAAGCTCAGTAGGCGCTGACGCGACAGAGCCAGCTTGTCCGCAGCTCGCTCTATCGCCCGCATCACCGACTCGTCCATTTGCGCAGGCACGACGGGCGGCGTCGCTTCGACTTCGGCGCGCAGGTCATATTCCGCGGCGCAATCGTCCAGCAAGCGCATCAGTTCGCTTTGCATGTGGTCCATTTCTGCTTCTGAGCCGTGCCGAAATTCCAGCGCGAATGTCACCTGGGCTGGCACGATATTGTATGCGCCCGGCTCGGCGTGAATGATGCCGACATTGCAGACGCCCGGCGTGAAATCGCGCATGACCAGTTCGCGCGCGCGCAGCACAAATTGGGCCGCTCCCCACAGGGCGTCTCGCCGCAGCGTCATGGGCATGGTGCCCGCATGCGCCGCCTCGCCAAAAAGCCGCACTTGCAGGGCGCGGATGCCCACGATGGCGTCTACCACGCCGATAGGGATGCCCGCGGTTTCCAGGCGCGTGCCTTGTTCGATGTGCAGCTCGACAAAAGCCAGCACATCATCGCGCCGCGCAGTCAGCATAGATTCGCGGCTGATGCCCGCAGCGGCCAGGCGGCTGTCGAGTTCAGCTTGCGGCAATCTGGCGCTGGCGAGGTCGTCCGCAGAAAGCTGTCCGCTTATGGCGCGGCTGCCCATCAATCCCATGATGGCGCTTTCTTCGTCGGTGAAATTGATCGCTTCGATCGAGACCGGCGGAATATGTCCGTTTTCTTTGAGCGCGCGCAAAGCCTCCAAGACGACAAGCACACCCAGCGCGCCATCGTAGCGCCCGCCATTGGGCACGCTATCCAGGTGCGAGCCAGCCAGGATGCGCTTCTCGCTGGGCGGGTCGCTGTGCAAGATGGCGGACTGATTGCCCGCGCCGTCGATTGCATAATCCAACCCAGCTTCGAGCGTCTTGCGTCGAAACCATTCGCGCGCTTGTAAATCGACAGGGGTCAGCGCGGGACGAGATACGCCGCCATCGGCTGTCGCGCCGATCTGCGCCAGTTCACGCAGGTCGGATAGAAATCGTTCTTGGTTGATTGTCTGTGTCATACGTGCGATTCACCTCGCTGGCTAATTCGCCTGGATTGACAATTGTACAGTTGATTGTGGCGCGCTGGCAGGTTCTGCCCCCCGACGAGTCGGAGAGGGGAGTTTCGGGAACTCTCATGACTTGACGACAGGATTCGCTTGCCCACTGCGTTATAATCCTTATAATCACCTTTCCAAACAAACGGGAGGAGCAAGCGATGAAGTTAGTTTCCTGGAATGTCAACGGCATCCGCGCGGCGCATCGCAAAGGCTTTCTCGACTGGCTGCATGCAGAAGCGCCCGATGTGCTGACCGTGCAAGAGACCAAAGCGCATCCCGAACAGCTTGCGGAAAAACTGCGCCAGCCCGATGGCTATCACACCTGGTGGGCGAGCGCCGAACGCAAGGGCTACAGCGGCGTTGGCTTCTACAGCAAAACCCAGCCGCGCGATGTGCAGATCGGC
>DAOUJB010000486.1:0-2604 GCA_034423155.1 Anaerolineae bacterium
TTGTCCGATGTATACGGCGTTACTGGCTCGGCGCTGTCGGCCACGCGGATCAACGCGATGCTGTCTTGCGGGTTCATGTTGTTGACGATGCCGCGCGCATGCTCCAATGCCGCCTGCAGGCGCGTTTCCCCCTCGATATCAGTCGCGGTCATGCTGGCGGACGCATCCAGCAGCAGCGCGATCTTGCCGGCGCTGATGGTCGGCACATGCCGGAATGGTCTTGCCAGCGCCAGCACCAGCATCAACAGAATCAAAAGCTGCAAGAAGAGCAGCAGGTTGCGCCGCAGACGCTGCCAGGGCGTATTGGCTTCGGTGTCTTTGACAACTTGCCGCCACAAGAAGGTGCTGGAGATCAACACTTCGCGCCGTCGCAGCCGCAGCATATACAGCAGCAGCACCGGAATGGCGATGGCGAGCGCGGCAAAGGCAGCCGGCACGAGGAAAGACATAGCGGAGGCTCAGTTGACTGACGACTTCCGCAGTATATCACATGCCCAGGCAGGCCAGCGCCGCATGCGCCGCCTCGCGCCCCATCTGCATGCGCTCATCCAGGCGGGCGATCCCCGCATCTTGAGCCTCGCGCCGACAATAGTCGCTGCCGATCAAGCTGATTCCGCCCGGCAAGCTGGCATGGATGGCGCGCAGACGCTCGGCGTGCAGAGCCGGCTCAACAGGCCGCAGATCGGCTTCTGCCCAGCGATCGACGCGCGCGACCAGCGGCTTGTGGATATCCAGCAGTCGCGATGCTGTCTCAATACACGGCTGTGCATCCTCGCTGTCATCGCTGCGCAGGCCAACTTGCAGCAGAACATGCTCGCGGTCGGGAATCCGTCCCGGCGCATCAGTCGTCAGTACAAAGGCGCAGTCGATCTTTCGCGATGCGATATCGGCGGGCAGGTCGCGTTGATGCACGCCCAACGAGACGCGCGCCAGCGAATCGTAGCGAAACTCCGCCAGCAGCTCAGCCGCCCCCGGCGAGAGGTTGTGCAGCACGCGCGCCGCATAGCGAGCCGGCAATGCCAGGATCAAAGCGCCGGCATCCAGCATGAGACCATTTTCCAGGCACAGCGTGAAGCGACCGCCCAGCCGGCCTATCGAGCTAAGCGCCATGCGCATGAGGCGACCGCCGCGCAGATCTTTCGCCAAAGCCGATACCAGCGACTCGCTGCCGCCATGCAGCACCGCCGTGCCATCGCCGCGAGTTTGCTGCTGCCCAGCCAATCCCAGCGCGGCCAGCTGCGATTCAGGCAGGGCGCGGTAGACAAAAGCGCAGCCATCCATCAAAAAGCCGTCCGCCCGACTGCTGCGAATGCCGCCGCCGAAGCGACTTTTGACTTCAATGATGGTGTAGCGCGCGCCCAATTTTTCCAATTCGTGGCCAGCCGCCAGCCCGCTCAGCCCGCCGCCAATCACCACTACATCGCGCATGGACGCCTCTTCTCCGCTGGAAATCGAAAGTGAACCAGTCGCGCAGAAGAGCTTAACCACAAAGACAGGCATGGCGCAAAGCGTCTTGCGACCGAAGTAAAACCAATAAAGTAATGCAACGATCAAATAAGTTCGCGTAGGGGCGACTCAAGAGTCGCCCACATGAACGACTGCGAGATTGTGGGAGATACAAGTATCACCCCTACAGTTTTCGAATCAGAATAGAATCGACCTATTGCGCATGACTTACTTGGCGCTATTGAGACACTGCGGTCTTGGCACCGATATAGCGGCGAGGCGGTGACTCGTCCACACTTCACATGTTTTTGCGGGCGACCCAATGACTCTCCTCAACAAGCTGTCTCTGCACAGGTTGCGCCTTGATGACATAATCGCTGCGACAGCTATAATAGGCTTAGTGAAAAGCGGCGGCAAAGAAGCCCATGACCAAGCAAAGCCCCTACATCCAAATCCTGCGGGAACATGGATGCCGAATTACGCAAGCGAGGCGGATTGTGCTGCAGGTGCTCGAAGATGCGGCCGGGCACAATACATCCACAGAGATAATCGAAGCGGTGGAGGCGCTGGACCAAGGCGTCGGGCGTGCCAGCGTCTTTCGCGCGCTCGACCTGTTCACGCGGCTGGGCATCTTGCGCCCCACTTACATCAATGGCAGCTTGACGCCGGCTTATGTGCTGATGTCGGGCGGACACCATCATCATGTCATTTGCAACAAATGCCAAATGGTCCATGATTTCGACGAATGCGACCTGGATGATATGACACGCCAACTGGAAAAGCGGCTGAATCTGCGCATCGACGGGCATCTGCTCGAATTCTATGGCGTCTGCGCCGATTGCCAGGCGGCAGATGCATGAGCGAAGTCGTCATTGTCAGCGCGGTACGCACGCCCATCGGCAAGTTGCGAGGCGCTTTGTCAGCCTGCCGACCGGACGACTTGGCGGCATTGGTGATCGGCGCGGCGGTCGAGCGAGCGGGCATCGACCCCGAAGAAATCGAAGAAGTCTACTTCGGCTGTGCCAACCAGGCCGGCGAAGACAATCGCAATGTCGCGCGCATGGCGGCGCTGCTGGCGGGATTGCCGGAGTCCGTGGCCGGCGTGACGCTGAACCGGCTCTGCGCCAGCGGTCTGACGGCGGTCAACCAGGCGGCGCG
>DAOUJB010000487.1:0-1689 GCA_034423155.1 Anaerolineae bacterium
TGGTGGAGCGAGATCGGCATCGAAACCGAGCTGCGCAATATCGATGCGGCCGTCTTCTTCGGCGGCGATATCGCCAGCCCCGATACCTACTCGAAGTTCTATACCGATATCGAGATGTATACCAACGGCGCTAGCGGCACCGACCCCGAGACCTACATGAGCGGTTGGCGCAGCGACCAGATCACGCATCCCGACAATAGCTGGAATGGCAACAATGTCGTGCGCTGGTACAACGAAGACTACGATGCCTTGCTCGACCAAATGGCTGTCACAGCCGTCCTGGAAGAGCGCGCGTCGTTGGCCATCCAGATGAACGACATGCTGGTTCAAACCGGCGCCATCATCCCGCTGGTCTATCGCGGCAGCGTTTCCGCGCATCACAACAGCATCAATGGCGTGGCCATGAATGCCTGGGATTCCGAACTTTGGAATATCGCCGAGTGGACACGCAGCTAGCAAGTTGAAGCAAATCGGTCGCCTTCCTCCAGCATTTTCGGGAGAGGGCGGCAACCTGCTTCGGGATTTTCAACTTCGAATGACTTTGATTTTTGCCCAATCAAGCAAATAAGTGTTATAGTCTTTCCAACGCAAGACTGTGCCTCCAACAAAAGGGCAGTCCTTTTGAGCAGATTGTACGCGAGCCCAACGGCGGCTTTGCATCGGTCCTAAACGAGACGAGGTTGGTAGCATGGGAAAATACACAGTTCGCCGGTTGCTGACTGCCATACCAACCATTCTCGTCATCAGCTTCATCATCTTTGCCGTCGTCGACCTGTCGCCCAGCGACCCGACCGGCAACCTGCCATTGACCATTCCGCCCGAAGTGCGCCAGAAGATCCGCGAAGCCCTGGGCGCAGACGACCCCTTCGCCGTCAAGTATGTCAAATGGTTGCAGCAATTTTTCATCTCCGAGCCGTTGAACTTCATCGAATCGACCCTGGGCATCACCTTCCCCGGCAGTGAAGACCGCGTCCGCGTCATCAGTTGGGCGACGCGCGGTCCTGTCATTGACATCATCGCCGAGCGCCTGCCTCAGACTCTCTGGGTGGTGGGCTCGTCTTATTTTCTCGGCGTGCTGATCGCCGTGCCAGTCGGCGTATATTCGGCGTATCGGCAGTATTCCATCTTCGACCAGGTGGGCACTTTCGCCATGATGGTCGGTTTTTCTGTGCCGACCTTCTTCACGGGGCTGATGTTCATCATCATATTCAGCGTAAACCTGAAGTGGTTTCCATCGGTGTATGACACGACCCTTGTGGTCACCGACATCGAGTCGCTTCAGCAGCAGCTGCGGCAGATGTTCATGCCGGTGACGGTGCTGACGCTCTTTACCACCGCGCAGATGAGCCGCTACACGCGCGCGTCCACGCTGGACAACCTGCAGCAGGATTACATCCGCACCGCGCGCAGCAAAGGTTTGACAGAGCGGACTGTGATTACGCGCCATGCCGTGCGCAACAGCCTCATCCCGGTCGTCACGCTGATCGCTCTGCAAATCCCGGGCATCTTCGCCGGCGCGTTGATCACCGAGCAGATCTTCCGCGTCAACGGCATCGGGCAATATCTGATCATCGCTATCCAGGGCGGCGACCTGCCGACAGTCCAGACGGTCACTTTCATCTTCGCGGTGCTGGTGGTCTTCTTCAATATCGTCGCCGATGTGCTTTATGGCATCCTCGATCCACGCGT
>DAOUJB010000488.1:0-5344 GCA_034423155.1 Anaerolineae bacterium
TGGATGAGCAAGAGAGGCAACACTTCTTCGTAAGGCGTACTCGCCTCGGCGCCGCCGACATGGGCGGGTTTTTCGCAGGCGGATTCTGCGATGCCGGCCGCGGCCGCGTCAAAAACGGCGGCGAAGATAATGACTGGCGGGTCGTCCATATCGCTGGTGGCGTTGATCGCGGCTTGCGTCATCGGCGTCGACAGCGTGACGAGCACATCGGCGTCTTGATCCAGCGCGCTTTCGACGGCGAGGGCGGCGTTGGTAAACTCAAAGCCAGCATCGCCCCAGACAATATTGATGTTTTCGCCCTCCAGGCCAGCGCGGCCAGCCAGCTCCGCCCGTTCGTCCGCGCTGATATATCCATAAGCCTCCAGCATATCCAGCACGCCGCCTTCTGTGGAGGAGATATCTGTGCCCAAAGCATCGCCAAAGCGCATAATAGCGATGGTCGGATTTCCAGCGTCTTGCGCCATCGCCATCGGCGCAAGCAGAAGCGCCAATAGGATGACGGCAAACCAGCATTTCTTGCACATATCAACTTTCCCCTTTTGTGAGTTAGATCGGACGATTTATACAGAACTTGCACCGTTTTCATATTACCACAACTCAACCAATCTGATTCATACTATGAAGCAGCCTCGGACAATCGCATTAAAATGAAACCCAGTACAAGAAATTCCCCTCTAACGCTTTACCGCCGAGTTCACCGAGTACATTGAGTACACGAGAGAAAAGCAAGGTTTTGCGCTGTGTCGATAAGACTTAGGCGGCGAAAAAGAGACATCTCGCAATTTCATGTCATCTAGCGGCGAACCACCCGCGCCTCAGTTGCATATAGCGCAGCTATTTACAGCATGTCCATATAACAAATTCTCAGTGTACTCCTTCATCTCGGTGCACTCGGTGGCAAGAGTTTTTGATGCGTTTTCCTTGTGAAGCAGCCCCTGCCCAAATGAGATTGCAGCGAATCTGCAGCGCAATGAGGCTGGCGTTGCCAAGTGAAAGTGGCGGACTTGTGCGTCTCAGGAGGCTTGCCTCCTGTTCAGTTTGTCGATTCGATAATTGCTCATGTTGCGCGCCTGGCCGAATGTCACTGCAATTGCGAGCTATTGCTGCGCATCCAGCGCCGCCTGCTGCTCGGCGATCAGCTCGGGCGTGCAATGCAGATTATCGAGGAACGCGCGATCCTTCGCCTTGCTTTCTTCCGAAGACCAGGATTTCGCGGCGTAAGTCCAGATCAGCTGAGTTGAAGACGAATGTTTTTGAACGCCCAGGGGCGACGCCTGAGGGTGCGCCGCCGCCAAAGCCGCATCATCCTCCGCGGCAATCGCCAGCACCAATTCAGCGAGCTGTATCACGTCAAAGCCAAAAATATGCAAGCGCTCCCACAGTACCGATAACGGGATGCTGACATCGCCGTCATCAATGGTGAATACTGACTGCGCTTTCAACTCTTCCGCGATCTCCAGATCTTGCTCGTCCGCCGAGTCCATATTCAGCGCGATCGATATATTGCTGGTTTTATGAATGGCTGTCATCCCGATGTCAATATCGCCGTTCAAGACGCCGACCAGCAGCCGGCCGACGCCTAGTCCCTGATCGGCATAGCTGTAACTGAAACCAGCGCCGATGGTGGCGCCCATCGCCGCGTCATCAGCCGAAGCGTGGAATATCGGCAAGCCATTTTCGTTGGCGACCGCCACAACGATCGACAAGCCGCTGCTGACCGTCATATCAACCGGCAGCGCAAATGCCTCGACGCCCTTGTTCACCAAGCCTTGAGCGGCCGCGCGCAGGTCCGCGATGCCCGTTACGGCGGCTGTTTCAACCGTCAAGCCGAGCGCCTCGCCCACCTCGGCGATCTGTTCTGCGCCGTAAGTGCCGGTGGCCGAGTTCGAATCGTAGACTGTGCCAATGACTTGCAAATCGGGAGCCTGGACGAGGAACAGGGGCAGGATCTCTTCATAAGGCGCGACCGCCTGTATGCCAGCGACATAGTCCGGCTTGATGCAAGGGGCTTCGGCAACCCCGATGCGATAGGGGTCAAAGACATTGGCAAAAAGGACCAGCGGCGGGTTTTCCAGCGCCGACGCCGCATTGACAGCCACTTGCGTCAACGAGGTCGAAAACGGAATCAGAACATCCGCTCCGCGATCCAAAGCCTGCTCCACCATGAAGTTCATGCTGGGGAAATCCACCGGCGCTTCCAGGATGATGATATTGATGCGTTCGCCGGCCAGCTCATTCTGCACTTGGAGTATGGCGTGTTCTTCCGCGCTGATGTAACCGTAGGCTTCTAACAGAGCGAAAATGGGCGCTTCCAGCGAGATATAGGCGTCATCAAAGAAATCCAGGAACAGTATGGCGATGGTCGGCTTGTCATCGTCCTGCGCCGTCGTCAGCGGCACCGTCAGCAACAGCAGCAGAGTTGCGACCAGCAGAATCGTTCGTCTCATGGGGATTGCCTCCAGTTCAGTTTGTCGATTCGATAATTGCTCATGTTGCGCGCCTGGCCGAATGTCAGTGCAATTGCGAGCTATTGCTGCGCATCCAGCGCCGCCTGCTGCTCGGCGATCAGCTCGGGCGTGCAATGCAGGCTTTCGAGAAATGCGTCGTCGTCCGCCAGGGTCTCTCGCAATTGGTTGATGCTCAGCGCTTCGTTGGCGGTCGCCAAGTCTGGCGAACCCCAGGTTTCGTCATTCGCGATCAGCAGCGCGGCGCGCTCTAGCAGCGAATCGGCGATGACGAGGTCCTGACGCGCGGCCGCATCCAGGTTCAGGCTCAATATGTCGCCGCTCTGGACTTGGATGCCGATTGTCGCGGGGTCCAGCTCGCCCAGCAGATGCAAGGCCAGCATGCGCCCGGCGGCGATCCCCTGCTCATAGTGGTGGAGGAAGCCCATGCCGATGGTCGCGCCATGATACACAGCGCCGACGGAGGGGTAGACGAGCGGGATGCGGTTGGCATCGGCGACGCCGGCGATAGCGGGCAATCCCAGCGCGGTGATGGAATCGAGCGGCGACAAGAAGACTTGCGCGCCTTTGTTCACCAGCGCTTCTGCTGCGATAGGAAAGTCGCTCACGCCCATTACCGCGGCTTCTATCACTCGGTAGCCACGCGCCTGCGCCAGGTCGGCGATGATTTGCGCGCCGATCTGACCGCTGGTTTCCGCCGGGCTGAAGATGACGCCGATGGCAGCGCCTTCCAAGCCCAGCATCGGCAGCAGCGCCAAAAGGTCTTCATAACGCGGCTGAATCGTCAAGCCCGCGATATGATGCGGCTTGAGGCATGTTGCCTGCGCGATCCCGGCTTCGAAAGGATAATAGACGGAAGCGAAGAGCAGCGTGGCTGGCTTGTCCATATCGTTGCTGAGAGTCGCCGCCGCCTGCGTCACGGGCGTCGTCAGCGTCAGCAGCGTGTCCGCGCCCCGGTCCAAAGCCGCTTCGATCATCAGGTTCAAGGCAGAAAGCTCCCAATTGGCGTCTCCCCAGATGATATTGAGCTGTTCGCCGGCCAGTTCCCGCCGCCCTGTCATGTCGCCGCGCTCTTCAGCCGAGACGAGTCCATAGGCTTGCAGCGCGTCCAGAATGGCGGCTTCGGTGACGGTGAACTCGGCGCTCGTCCCGCCAAAGCGCAGAATCGCCACCGTCGGCTTTTCCGCGTCTTCGGCAAAGGCTGGCGCGGCGAGCAATAAGGCAAGCGCAAACAAAAGCCAAGGCAGTCTCTTCAACACGAGTTCCTCCTCATTTTTGTTTCGTCATTGTTTCGCCGAATGCCACATGCCCGACAACGGGCAATCAGTCAGTTTGGCGACAACTGCATATTCTTGACATAAATTCAATAATTATGATAGCATAATAGATAATTATGATAGCATAATAATAGATATCTTGAGTTCATTGTCTCAAACAATCGGATAACAGGACTCGACTCCGACCATGCCAGAAGGCGGCATTGCCCGAAGATAAAGGGGAAAAACCATGACCAACTTAATGAGTTCCCGCAGCGCCAAATTGTCCGCGATCCTGGCGCTTGCCCTGCTGTTGACGCTGATGTTCCTGATCGCCTCGCCGGCCGAGAGTTCTGCCAGCAATAGCGTGTCTGATTACGGAATTACCGTGCCAACCGGCGTGCAGAATACCTGCTCCGGGACGGCGTTGCCGGGCGCAGGTGCCAGTCCTAACAGCTGCCCGGACGGCAGCATCGAAGACGCCTAAACCAAGAGCAAATCTCGCTTATGAACTATTTCAAAGTCGTGAATTCCCCTGGAGCGGCTTGAAAGCAGGCTAAGCGGGCGCCAGGCTCAATCGTCGGCAAGCTGGCGACCGCGCCGGAAATACCTGAACATCAAGGTGAATGACAATGACCAGCTCTATAAGAACCCGACACGCGCTTGGCTTCGTCATCCTGACGCTGGCGCTGCTGCTGGCTCTGGCGCATTTTGCCGCGGCACCCGCCCAAAGTTCCAGCGGCTGCGCGACTTCCGATTATGGGATTTGCGTGCCGGCTTTGGGGGTCAGCGACCCCAACGACCCGTATGATGGCGGTGGTGGCCATGGGCCGCCGCCACCACCACAGCCAACAGCGGATCCGCACTAGAGGCAGCGCTAGGTGCCTATCCCCTGAACACTTCCCGACGGCGAGCGCGGTCACAGGCTCGCCGTTTTCGTTTTCCACGCGAGCGCCGCCAGCGCCATTTCGTATAGGATTGCCGCGCGATCTGCGCCATAATGGCAAGCATATACCGCTATACGATCCGAAAGAGGCGATCCTTGCGCGACATTCGTCAGATTGGCGTCTTGGCGCATCCCACCCGCCCCGATACGCACCCGGTCGCCCAGGACATCGCAGCGTTGCTGTGTCGGCGCGGCATAGCACACTGGCTGCACACCGAATGGGACGAAAACAAGGTGAGCGGCGATGTGCCGGCTGCCGACCTGGTCATCGCAATCGGCGGCGATGGCGCGATGCTGCGGGCCGGGCGTGTCTGCGCGGAACATGGCGTGCCCGTGCTGGGCGTCAACATGGGCTGGCTGGGCTTCCTCACCGAGATTCAGCAGCCGCAAGACTGCGCCGCGGGCTTGGATCAACTGCTGGCCGGCGAATACTGGATCGAGCAGCGCATGATGCTGCAAGCCAGCCTGCTGGAAGATCGGCAGCGCGCCCTGGGCGAGTTTCATGCGTTGAACGATGTCGTCATCAGCGGCAGCGTCTTCGGGCGTATGGTGCAGCTGGCGGCCTATATCGACAATCACTGGGCGACCACCTATAACGCCGATGCCCTGATCCTGTCCACGCCGACCGGTTCGACCGCTTATGCGCTGGCGACTGGCGGACCCATCCTGCCGCCCGA
>DAOUJB010000489.1:0-1683 GCA_034423155.1 Anaerolineae bacterium
CACCTGTACACTTTTCGCAATCCGCCGCCACGCAGCTTTGCCACGACAGACAAGGCGCGCAATTTCTTGCCAGAAACCCTGCACAGCAATTGCCTGTTCACGCTGCGCCACGCTATGACTGCGCCGCTGCTGAACATTCGCCAGCTGGAAGCCGAGCGCCTGGCCGACGACTTGGTCAAGCTGAGCGCGCTGGTCGCCAACGAAGGCTTCTTGCCCACCCATCTAACGCAGCGAGCTTTGGCGCATGGCACGGCTGGCGAAGTCGAAGTCGTGCTAGAAGCGCAGGACTGCGAGTTGCTGATGGGCTCGGCGCGGCAAAGCATCGGTCACCTGGCCGGGCGCGCCGAACGCACAGCCACCTGGTCGCCCTGGCTGCCGCAATGGAGCGACACGAGCGCGCGCATCGAGTGGCTGTTGCGGACAGAACCCGGCGCGGTTGTAAGCGTTGTGGCAGCTGCACAAAAGGGCGGCGTGCACAGGCGCTCGCTATCCTTGCCATGATGCCGCTGGGCGAAGATTTCTATCGCGGGCGTGTGGTGGCAGTCCTGCTGCTGGCTGCCTGAACCAATCGCAGTCATGCGCATACGCAGCATACGCGCCAAATCCATCCTGACGCCACAGCGCGGCGGCTTCTTGCAGACTGGCGAGTTGCCTTTCACGCATAGCTTGTCCTGGGCGGCTGGCTGTGGCTTGGGCAAACTCTATTGCGGCGCATTTTGTTATGCGCGCAGCCTGCCCAACTGGCGCTTCGCCCGGCGAGACGATGAAGGCTGGGGCGAGGCGCTGATCGTCAAAAGCAATGCGCCCGAGCTGCTGGCGGCCACGCTGGCGAGGCATCCCGCGCGGCAATCGCTGCGCATCTTCTGCAGCCCGGTGACCGACCCCTACCAGCCCATCGAACGCAAGCTGCGGCTGACACGGCGCTGCCTGGGAGTCTTCGCCCAATATGCCGATCTCGATTTGCTGCTGCTGCAGACGCGGTCGGCGGCGCTGCTGGACGACCTGGATTTGCTGGCGCAGATCCCCTACTTGTGGCTGGGCATGACCATCGAAACCGACCGCCCCGACCTGCCTTATGGACCGACGCGCGCCAACATTGAGCGGCGCTTCTTGGCAGTAGAACAGGCGCTGGCTGCGGGCATCCGCGTGCAGATCGCCGTTGCGCCTTGCCTGCCCTACACAGACGATTTCGCGGCGCGGCTGCTGTCCACAGGCGCCCAGCGCATCGTCATCGACAGCTTCGGCTCTGGCGATGGTCGCGGCGGCGCACGCACAGCCAACAGTCCCTTTGCGCAGCAAGCTGATTATGACTGGCGTGATGAAAAGGCGGCGCTGGCATTGTACGCGCAGTTGCGTTCGCAACACAAAGGCATCGGCTGGAGCGCGGCAGGATTCGCCGGCATTCCCGGCCGGTCGCGCAAGTGCTCTCGCCCCTGCCAGCAGCGGCGCGCGCCACTATAATGCGGCGGCATGATGCGCAGCCGACCCTTTCTCAACCTGATGCTGGCAGATTTCATCGCCCGCTCTGCCTACCAGTTGGGCAAAACGCCGCTGTTGCCGATCTTCGCGGCATCGCTGGGGGCATCGGGCGCTTGGCTGGGCATGATCGTCTCCATATCGACCATCACCGGGCTTTTCCTGAAGCCGCTATTTGGCATTTTGTCCGATCGCTGGGGGCGGCGA
>DAOUJB010000490.1:0-8866 GCA_034423155.1 Anaerolineae bacterium
GCAGCCGCCATCAACCACGCCAAAGCCGGCGCGAACAAATTGTGGGCGGGCACAGTCAACATCCAGCCCGATGCCAAAACCGGCGCGCACCATCATGGCGAGCTGGAAAGCGTCATCTATGTCGTCAGTGGGCGCGCTCGCATGCGCTGGGGTGAGCGGCTGGAATATGTCGCCGAAGCCGAAGCGGGCGATTTTATCTATGTACCGCCCTTCGTGCCCCACCAGGAGATCAACGCCAAGCCCGACGAAGCGCTGGTCTGCATCCTCGTGCGCAGCGACCAGGAAGCCATCGTCGTCAACCTGGATATCGAGCCGGTCGAAGTATCGGATACCACCTGGATCGGACCGAATCACCCGCAGGCTTGACCCCCCTCAATCCCCCGACAGCCGCGCGTAGGGGCGAGCCCAACCCCCTCAATCCCCCCGACAGGTCAGGGGGAAGAAAGCATTGGCTACCCTCTCCATCCTGATGGGGAGGGGCTGGGGGAGGGGTTAAATGGGCGAGTCACCGCCTCGCCCCTACGCTGTCTCTTTGGGGAGGGGCTGGGGGAGGGGTTACTCAAGGCCGCAGCAGCACTTTGGCGACATCGCCCGGCGCTTCGATGAGTCGCTCGAACCACAGGCCGCCTTCAGCCAGCGGCGCTTCGTGAATCCAGGGGTCGAGGCGCAGCGCACCTGCCGCCAGCAGCTCCAGCCCGCGCGCGAAGTTGGCGGGCGTATACGCAAATGAGCCGCGCGCCACGATTTCGCTGCGGATCATGTTGGCGACCGGCATGGCGCTGGATTCTTCGTGCAAGCCGCTGAGGATGATCGTGCCACTGGCCCGCGTTGCCACCACGCATTGTTCGCGCGTTGCTGCTGTACCGACCGCATCGACAGCGACGGCCACGCCAGCGCCAGAGGTGGCATCCAGCACCGCCGCGACCGGGTCGGTTTCGCGGGGCTGCAGGGGAAGGCCGCCCAACTCCGCGCCCATGTTCAGACGCGCCGCATCCAACTCGGCGATGAAGACACGCGCCGCTCCCTGATAGCGCAGCATCTGCAAGCTCAGCAAGCCGATGGGTCCCGCGCCGATGACCAGGCAGTCTTCGTCCGCCACCGCGCCCGCCAGCTCGGCAATGCGCACTGCACAGCCGGCCGGTTCGGTCAGCGCGCCGATGCGTGTATCCATGCCCGCGGGCAGCACATGCGCCAACTTGGCTGGTACGCTGACGAATTCAGCGAATGCGCCCGGACGATGCGCGCCCAGCAGACGGCGGTTGACACAAAGCTGATTGAGACCCGCCAGACAAGCCGGGCAATCGCCACAATACCAAAGCGGATTGACCGTCACCAGCGCGCCAGCTTGCAGGTCGGGGCGCAGCTGTGGCACGAGCGGACCCAGCTCGACGATCTCACCAGCGAATTCGTGCCCCATGATCAACGGCGGCACGCGCAGCGCATTATGCCCCAGATAGCCGCTCAGCTCGCTGCCGCAGATGCCGGCCTGTCCGACGCGAATCACGATCTCGTCGCCAGCTGCTGTGGGTGCGGGTTCGCTTTGCAGTTGCATTTGCCGCGCGGCCTGCCATACCAGCGCTTGCATGTTGCGCCCTTTCTTGTCAGCCGGCGGAAAAGCCTAGCCCTTTAAGCTGCCCTGCGCCGTAACGCCGCTGATCAGATGCTTTTGCCCAAAGTAGAATACCACGAGCATGGGGATGATCATCAGCATGGAAAAGGTCATCACCAGGTTGAGCGAGCCATCTGCCCCTTCAAAGCCGCGCAGCGCATTCAACCCCAGCGCCAGCGTCCACAGATCGCGGTTGCTGCCCAGATAAATCAGCGGATTCAAGAAGTCGTTCCAGGCGAATTCAAATGCGAAGATGGACACGGCCGCGATGACCGGGATCGACATGGGCATGAAGATGCGCCACCACACACCCAGTTCGCTGCAGCCATCAATGCGCGCGCTGTCGTAGATGTCGTTGGGAATACCGCGGAAAAATTGGCGATACAAGAAAATGTAAAAGGCGTTGTGGCCCAGCAAGCGCGGCAAGATCAGCGGACCAAATGTGCGCGTCCAGCCGATCTCGTCAAAGAACAAGAACAGCGGTATCAGCCGCACCACATAGGGCAGCATCATGGTCGCCAACAGCATGCCAAAGAGCCAGCGCCGCCCGGGAAAAGGGATGCGCGCAAAAGCGTATCCAGCCAGCGTGCAAGGCACCAGCGCGCCGAAGATCGATGCGGCAACGATGATCATGGTATTGCGAGTCTGCTGCAGCACCGGCTGTTTCTCGAAGATGTCTACATAATTCTGCCAGTGCACAGGGTCGGGAATCAATTCCAGGCGGCGGATGCTGACCTTGTCGCGCGTTTTCAGCGATGTGCTGATCGTCCACAGCAGCGGCACCATCATGACCAGCGCGCCAATCGTGAGCACGCTGTAGACAAAAAGTTGGCGGATGCGCCGTGAAGTGGGATTCTCGATCATAGCCGCCTCAGGTCGCGTCTTCCGCGCCATCGCCATAAAACACCCAGCGATTCGAGGTATAGACGAGGGCGATCGTCAGCACGAAGATGATGCTGAACAAAATGACAGAAAGCGCCGCCGCATACCCAAATTCAAAGTCGCGGAAGGCTTTGTTGTAGACATGGATCATGTACACCAAGCCCGCGCCCAGCGGTCCGCCATCCACGCCCACCATGACAAATACCTGCGCAAACACCTGGAAGCCGCCGATCACGCCGATCAGCAGGTTGAAGAAGATGGTCGGCGTCATCAATGGCAGGGTGATATGTCGCAAACGCCGCCAGCCACCGCCACCGTCAATGGCTACCGCTTCGTACAGATCGCTGGGGATGCCCTGCAAACCCGCCAAAAAGATGATCATCTGGGCGCCAAATCCCCACAGACTCAAGATGATCAGCGATGGTTTGATCCAGTCGGGCGAGCTCAGCCAGCGCACGGGCGGGATGCCCACCAAGACAAAAACATGGTTGAACAAGCCATAACGCGTATTCAGCAAACCAGCGAAGATCAGCGTAGCGGCGACCAAAGGCACCACCGACGGCACATAAAATAGCGTGCGATACAGCTCCATGCCGCGCACCCGCATATTCAGCAGCAGGGCGATCAAAAACGCGAAAGCCAGGCGCAGCGGCACACTGAAGCCCAGATAATAGACCGTGTTGTACATGCTCTTGCTGAAGAGCTTGTCTTTGGTGAAGATATCCAGGTAATTTTCCAAGCCGATCCAGGGTGGTGTGCCCTGCGTGCCGATCTGGTAATCGGTGAAGCTGAGGTAGAGGTTGTAGACGAAGGGCATCAGGTCGAAGATGATGAAGCCGGCGAACCAAGGCAAGATGAAGAGCCAGCCGATCCAGTTGCGATGCCGGAACCACCAGTCCTGGAAGCGGACGCGCCAACGCTCGTCAGGTTGTCTTGCGATAGTGGCGTTCACCAGCGACTGCTTTCATATCTGACGCAGCTGTCTGGGCAGTGAATGCTGGGGCGACCACTTGTGCCGCCCCGCGAAGTCGTGCCTGGTCTACGCCGCAGGTCACCACCGGTACGGGGCGGGATGGACCGGGCATAGGCAGGCCAGTTGCATAGCGTACAAGCGCTACATATCGGCGTCGAATTCCGCCCAGAATTCGTCGAGAATGGCTTGGCCCTCGGCGGCGGCTTCATTCAGCGCATCGGCTGCCGACTTCATGCCGAAGAAGGCTTCTTCGATGTATCCGCGAAGGACCTCGGCGATGCGTCCCTGCACGGGCGTGATGGGGATAGGCGTGTCGGTCGCCAAGCCCTCCAGCACGGTGCCCCAGTGCGGGTTGGCTTCGTAATAAGCCGGATTCTCGTTGCAGGCCTTCACCGGCGCGGGCCGACTCTGCGCGAATAGGAAGGCACAGCCACCCTGCGGATGCACGCCGATGAACTCAGCGAACTTGTAGGCGGCCGCCTGCATCTCTGGCGGGTGCGCGCGTGGAATCGTGTATGCCCAGCCACCGCTGAATCCATAGCCTGTCACGCCGGCGTGCACCGCATCGGGGTTGTCGCCGTTATAGGGACGCAGCATCACGCCCCAGTGATCGGCATTGGCATAACCCTCGGGATCATTGTTGTTGTAATGCCCGAAGACCGAAGTGTTGATGGGCATGAATGCCAACTGGTTGTCATACCAGGGATGGTCGCCTTCTGTGAAGGAAGTATCCTGGAAGAAGTCGCGCTCGTTTTCGATGCCGCCATTGATATCGTTGGCGAAGCTGAGCATCCATTCCAGCGTTTCGACGCCTTCTTCGCTGTTGAATGTCAGTGTGCGCGCATCATCCGAGACATACTTTCCGCCATTGGTATAGAGCCAGGACACGAAGGCTTCGTCCAGGTTGCCGGAGTGCATTTGGATGCCCATGACATCGATGCCCAGCGCGTCGCCCTGGGTGATGGCTGCGGCTGCGGCTTGCAATTCCTGCCAGGTTTCCGGCGGATTTTCGGCGTCCATGCCAGCCTCGCGCAGCATATCCTTGTTGTAGAGGAACATGCTGGTCAAACCGCCGGCTGTCGGCATGGGCAGGCCATACAACTCGCCATTCCAATATTGGATACCGACTTCGCCGGCATAGAAGACGCTGAGGTCGGTGCCGTTTTCTTCGACAAAGGCGTCGATAGGGATAATCAAGCCCTGGATGGCGAATTGATAGGTCTCGGGGCGCGTGGTCATGATGATGCCCGGCGGGTTGCTGCTGGCGGCGGCGGTGGCGAGCAATTCACTGCGGTTGTCCCAGGGCTGCACCTGGTTGATGATGCTGATGCAAGGGTTCTCGGCCTGGAAGTGGCCGATCAACTCGTCCATGAGCACTTCGCGGGCAGCGCCCCACCAATTCATAAATTCCAGCTCGATGACATCGCCATCGCAGTCTTGGGCGGCTGTAGGCGCAACAGCCAGCGTCAGCAAGATGCCTAACGCTAGGATGATGCGAAACAAACTTGCAGCATACATGAGAAAGCCTCCTCGAATTATTTTCATCTGTAATTCTGGCAACTTCGATTCTAGCGCGTGGCGGTCTCCGCTGTCAAATACCCCCCCTCTGTCCCCCGACAGATAAGCGGGAAGCCAAATCGACATGGGTTATGTCAACTACATTTTGGGCGCCATGTAGGGGCGAGCCATTGGGCCGCCCGTTAGGTGAATCTGCGTGTTAAGCCTTGGCTTTCTTGTCGGTGCACTCGCTGCTTATGCAGGAGGGGCGCGCTATACTCCCCGCCAGCATCAGCCTACGCGAAGGAGCCCTGCCTTGCCACTCTTTGATATGCCCCTGGAAGAACTGCGCGTCTACAAACCGCAGCGCAACGAACCCGCCGACTTCGATGCCTTCTGGCGCGAGACCTTGTCCGAGGCTCGCCAGCACGACCTGGCCGCCACATTCGAGCCCTTCGACAGCGGGTTGGAAACGATAGACGCTTATGATGTGACCTTCGCTGGTTTTGGCGGAGCACCCATAAAAGGCTGGTATCTCGTGCCGAAGCATCTGCCCGCACCCTTGCCGGCTGTTGTGCAATACATCGGCTATGGCGGTGGCCGCGGCTATCCGCTGGAGTGGCTGGAATTCCCCTCGGCTGGTTTCGCCCAGTTGGTGATGGATACGCGCGGACAAGGCAGCGTCTGGCGGCGCGGCGACACAGCCGACATGCCCAACGGCGCCAATCCAGCTGTGCCCGGCTATATGACGCAGGGCATCCTCGACCCGCGCACATATTATTATCGCCGCCTGTACACCGATGCCGTGCGCGCAGTCGATGCGCTGCGAACGCGGGACGAAGTCGACAAGCGGCGCATCGCGGTCACCGGCTCCAGCCAGGGCGGCGGCTTGAGCATTGCCGTGGCTGGCTTGCGCGATGATGTGGCTTTGTGCCTGCCCGATGTGCCCTTTTTGCTGCATTTTCGGCGCGCAGTCGATATCACGCCCACCATCCCCTATCTGGAAATCGCCCGTTACCTGTCCACACACCGCGACCGGGTCGATGTCGTCTTCAACACGCTGGCTTATTTTGACGGCGTCAACTTTGCCGCGCGCACGGGGGCGGAGGTGCTGTATTCCGTGGGCATCATGGACACCGTTTGCCCGCCTTCCACGGTCTATGCCGCCTATAACCATCTGCCTGGCAAAAAGCGCATCGTGGAATATCATTTCAACAACCATGAAGGTGGCGGCGCGCAGCACCTGCTGGAGAAAATCCGCTACCTGCGCGAATTGTGGCTGGCATGAGCCGCACGCAAGTCGTTGTTCTGGGCAGCGGCACGCCCAATGCCGATGCTCGGCGAGTCAGTTCCTGCCTGGCGGTGGCCGTGGCTGGGCAGCCCTACCTGGTCGACATTGGGCATGGCGCGGTGCAGCGGGTGGTCGAGGCGCGGGCGGCTGGCAAAATCGACTGGGATACGACAGACCTGACGCGTCTCTTCGTCACGCATCTGCACGCAGACCACACTGTCGGCTTGCCCGACCTGCTGTATACGCCCTGGATCCACGGACGCGAAGCCGCCCTGCAAGCCGTCGGTCCGCGCGGGCTGGCCGATATGGCGCGGCATATCGAGCTGGCTTATAGCGAAAATATCCGCGAGCACCTCAGCGCCCATCCGCGCACCGAGCAGGGTTACAAGATCGAAGTCCGCGAAGTCGCTGGCGGTCGCGTTTTTGCGGACGAGCGCGTCACGGTCGAAGCGCTGAAAGCCGATCATGGCGATCTGGCGGCGCTGAGCTACAAGTTCATCACGCCCGATGGCACGATTGTCATCTCCGGCGATACCAAGCCGGTGGCGGGTTTTGCAGCGTGGGCGCGCGGCTGCGACTTGCTGCTGCACGAAGTCTATTCGGCTCGGCAATTCGCTTTTCGTCCGCCAGCCTGGCAAGCCTATCATGCGCGCACGCACACTTCGAGCGAGGAACTGGCGGCGCTGGCGGCGGATGTGAAGCCGGCTCGGCTCGTGCTGGTGCATCAGTTGTTTTGGGGGCAGACGCCAGCGGAACTGGTCGATGAAGTGCGGCACGCTTATGATGGCGAGGTCATCAGCGCGTGTGATTTGGATGTGTTTGAATTGTAGACGCAATTTGGACTGAGGACGACGCATGGCAGAAACAGCAATTTTCCAGAATCTCGACTTCGAGCGACTCAGCGAAGCCGAACAGTTGCGGCGCTCGCGGGAGTTTGTGCGGCATATATCCCGGCGGCGTAGCGTGCGCGACTTTTCGACAGAACCTGTGCCGATGGAATTGATCGAAAACGCCATCCTCGCAGCTGGCAGCGCGCCCTCCGGCGCAAATCAGCAGCCTTGGACCTTCGTGGCCGTACAAGATGCGGCGCTGAAACGGCAGATGCGCCTGGCCGCCGAAGCCGAAGAACGCGAAAGCTATGAACGGCGCATGAGCCAAGAATGGCTGGACGCGCTCGCGCCGCTGGGCACCGACTGGCGCAAACCGCACATCGAAGACGCGCCCTGCATCATCGTTGTCTTCCGCCAAGCTTATGGCATAGGGGCAGATGGGCAGCGCATCAAGCATTATTACAGCGAAGAGTCGGTGGGCATCGCGGTGGGTTTGCTGCTGGCGGCGCTGCATTGGTCGGGGCTGGCCACGCTGACGCATACGCCCAGCCCGATGAAGTTCCTGGCGGAGATATTAGGACGACCCGCCAACGAACGCGCATTTGTGCTGATCCCGGTGGGCTACCCGGCCGATGATGCGCAAGTGCCAGCCATCACGAAGAAGCCGCTGGATGCGATTTCGGCGTGGCGGTGAATAAGCCCTCACCAAAGAGACAGCGTAGGGGCGAGGCGGTGACTCGCCCATTAAACCCCTCCCCCAGCCCCTCCCCGACGCATCAGGGAGGGTAGCCAAAGCGGGCGACCCAATGGCTCGCCCCTACGCGCGGCTGTCGGGCGATTTAGAGGGGTCAACTAGAACTTCGTTCCATAGGCCGGGATGATCGCGCCATGGATGATCGCGCCGGCATCGGATGCCAGGAAGGCGATGACTTCTCCCAGTTGCTGCGGGGTGACGCCGGCATCGGGGTCTTTGGCGACTTGGTCGGGCGTAGCGATGGCCGAGGGCAGCACGGCGTTCACGCGGATGCACTGGCGTTTGTATTCTGCGGACAGGCTCTCGGTCAGGCGCAGGACGGCGGCTTTGGAAGCAGCATAGGCAGCGTCATGCCCGCTGGAACGCAAGCCGGGCCTCGCGCCGATATTGACGATGACGCCATTGCCCTGCGCGAGCATGGCTGGCAGAACAGCGCGGCTCATCAAGAAAGTGATGGTGGCGTTCAGTCGCAGCATGCTCTGCCAGGTATTCAGCGACATCTCATGCACAGGCTGCCCGGCATCCCAGCCGCCCACGATATTCACCAGGATGTCGATGCGTCCGAAAGCAGCCAGCACGCGCCGCAGAAGTTCCTCGACCGTGGACTCGTCCGACAAATCGGCAGATTGCAGGCAGATGTGGTCGGCATCATAGCGCAGATCGGGGAAGCGCTGGTACAGTCGGTCGTCGCCGCAAGTTAGCGCCAGCTTTGCGCCGCCCGCGCGAAATACAGGAATCACGCCCGAAGCCAGCAATCCCGATGCGCCGGTGATCAGCGCCACCTTGCCCGCGAATTCTGTCATGGTCCTGTGCGCCTCCGCAGTAGAACGATAGCCCTTGGGCGAATCTTAACCTCAAAGACACAGAAGTGAAACCAAGTAAGCCATGCGAAATAGGGCGATGCTATTCTGATTCGAAATCTGTAAGGCTTGTCCGCTACTAACAGATGAGAGTTGCCATCGCTCCATCTGCTCGTCCACACTGCCGGTTGAATAGGATGGCGATGTTGTAGGCGGCTGTTTTCGCGGCT
>DAOUJB010000491.1:0-4090 GCA_034423155.1 Anaerolineae bacterium
GTCACCATGCCCAAGCCGCTGTTGGCGACATTGTTGAAGAGAATGTGCAGCCCGCCGAACTCGTGTTGACAAGCGGCGATCATGGCGCGGATGTCGTCTTCGCTGGTGACATCGGCTGTGACGATTGCAGCGCTACCGCCAGCTGCAGTGATATGACGGTGGGTGACTTCGGCGCGCGCCAGGTCATAGTCGGCGAGCATCACCTGGGCACCTTCTTGGGCAAATAGCCGGGCGGTTGCATAGCCGGTGCCGGCGAGTTCGCCACGGCTGCCCGCGCCCACTACCAGTGCGATCTTGCCAGCCAGTCGTCCCTGTGTCATGGTAGTCACTCCTGATGTCCGCTAATCGAGATGCACGCCGCCATCTACGGATATGGACTTGCCCGTGATGAAGCTGGCTTGTGCGCTGCTGAGGAATGCCGCCAGGTTGGCGATATCATCTGTGGTTGCCAGGCGGCCCAGCGGGATGGTCTTCTGCGCCGCCGCGATCATCTGCTGTCGATACTCTGCTGTGGATAGGTCGGCTGGTCGCAGCGCCGCGGCCATATCATCAATGCGCTCGCTGGCGATCAAGCCCGGGCAGATGGCATTGACGGTGATGTTGTGCGCCGCCAATTCCAGCGCCAGCGACTGCGTGAAGCCGCGAATGGCGAATTTTGACGCGCAATAGGCGGCATAGCGGGCGACGCCTTGTTTGCCAGCTGTTGATGCAATGTTGATGATGCGACCGCCCTCGGCCTGCTCGATCATTAGTCGGGCGGCGGCACGGCTGCACAAAAAAGTTCCGCGCACATTCACCCGTTGCACCAGGTCAAAGGCGTCTTCGTGCAGCTCGACGACCGGCACGCGATCGGCACCTGCGGGCGCGCCAGCATTGTTGACCAGGATATCCAGCCTGCCGAAGTGCGCGACAGCATCGGCGAACATGGCATGTACCTGCGCAGAGTCCGCCACATCGCCATAGACCGCCAGCCCGCGCGAACCTCGCTCTTCGATTTCGGCGACTGCATCTGGCAAGCCGCTCCGTCTGCCTTTGGATGGGCGCAGGTCGTTGACCGCCACACTAGCTCCACGCTCCGCGAGCCGCAGGGCGATGGCGCGACCGATTCCTTTCCGTCCAGCCGCGCCGGTGACGAATGCGACTTTGCCACTCAGTTCGTACATGCCGTTGTCCTCGTGTTGTCGATGCAGTTTCTGGTTTCAGCGCAGGATTCGCGTATCGCGCAAGTCTTTGCCGCCGACCGTTTTCGTCATGGTCGCCCCGCGCAACTCCAGCACCGGCAAATCCGCCAGACCGTTGACGATGTTAACCTGCGTTGGCATATCTTCCCAGCGAGGTCGCGTGAACGCAAAGCTGCCCGTGCCCCTTGCCTGCTCTGTTACGCGGCGATTTGGGGCTTCGGCGGGGGTCATAGTCGCATAGGCGACATCGGCAACGCCCCATTCGCCCGTTCGCGGCATATATTTGTAATGCAGGCTGGGCAGGCTTTGGCCAGGTGGCTGGGGCGGCGTCGGCTGCAAGTCGCGGATGCGCATGTCCAGGAAGCGGAATCCCAGCCAGCTGGCGGTGATATGGTGCTCGCCGCGCAGCACAGTCGGCGTTGGCAGTTCGCAATAGATCTTTGCGTAACCCAATTCTTCGCGCCCGGTGATGATGGGGTCAGCCAGATTCTCCCACAGCACGGTCAAAAAATTGCCGACAACCTCATCGACCTGTCCTTGAAAGCGCGCGGGAAAGGTCAGACCCAGCGTGTTGTAGCCGCGGCCGGCCAGCCATTCGATCTCGCTCATATAATTGGCGCTCAGGGTGGCGACAGGTTCGCCATGCAGCGAGAAACCGGGCGGCAGCAGGGCGGCCAGGCTATCGCTGTCGGTGAGAAAGCTGATGGCATAGTTCGTGCTACGCGGATTGTCTTGGCAGGCGAACTGCTCGCCAGCAGGACCACGCCGTGGACCCGTGCGCGGCCCGAAGTGCGTGGGCATGCGATACATGGCGGACGGATCAAATTGGTATGGCATGGTATGTCCCTTGTGTCGTTACCAGGCAGAAGCAAGTGATTCGTGCCAGAAAGCTTAACCACAAAGATACAAAGGACGCAAAGAGCGCAAGGTTTTTGCCGCAGATGACACAGCGAAAAACAAAATGTTCTTAGATTGCGCTTCCCTCCGACTCTTCGGGGTGGCTGAGGGGGGCCGGAGGGGCGATTTGAATCAGCACATAGCCAGCCAGCCCATAGATCGCGGCGGCGAAAAGCTGGAAGCCGTGCAGCAAGAAGCCAGTCGCTGTCGCATCCGATTCGTCCCAGCCAGCCAACTGCATCAAACCGAAGCTCCAGGCCACTTCCACAACGCCGAAGCCGCTCACGGTGAAAGGGAAAGCCGAGGCAAACATGCCGATGCTGATGATGGCGATCGCGCCGGGCAGATCGATAGACAAGCCTATGGCGCGCAGCAGCACATAATTGGTCAGGAAAGAGCAAGAGTAGGTGAAGCAGGAGATGAAGAGCGCCGAAAAGAACAGGCGCGGCTGGCGGATGCGGCTCAGCTCGTCGGCTAGCTGGTCGAGGCGCGTTTGCAGCAGGCGGGTGAGGCGGCTGTCGTGGCGAATCAGCAGCGGCCGCAGCAGGTTGTGCAGACGCCGCACCAATGCGCCCCCATAATAGAGCGCCAGCATGCTGCCCACGAAAGTGAGCGCCACCGCAACCAGCAATTCGTCGCGCTGTGCCGCCAGTTGCTCGGCGCTGCTCAATATGCTGGCGGCGAAGACCATGACGATGATCAGCAATTCCAGCAGGCGCGCGCCAAACAAACTGCTCAAGCCCGCTTCCATCGAATAATTCAATCGCGACCGCAGCAAGGCGATATACGACAATTCGCCCAATTTGAACGGCAGGGCGCGCACCAAAAAATTGTGATAGAGCGTGATGGGCAGCAGCAGACGCCAGGGCGACTCCTCGCCGCCCAGCAAGATGCGAAAGCGCAGCGCTCGCAACAAATTCAAGGCCAGGTAGGCCAGCAGCGCCCCGCACCAGCCCAGCAGCGACACGCGCGCCAGCAGCTCGTCAAATTCGCCCCATTCGACCCGGCCTACTAGCACGATGAGCAAGCCGACAGTTATGCCGATACTGAGCAGGCGGACGAGGCGCTGACGGATCTTGGCGCTCATGATCGCCTCATTCCGCGCCATACCAATGCGAGAGGTCGCGGTCTAGCAGCTGGCTGAGCGCGTCGATATCGCCGGCGAATTCGCGCTGCAAGCTCCCGCGCAGTTCTGGCGTCAAGGGCGAACGCTGTTCAAAACGCGTATAGGCCGCGATGACGCCTTCCACCGCGCGTGTGCGATAGCGGTAGGGCACCAGGGTGTGCGTGGTCGCCAGGTAGCTCAGGCGGTCTTTCAGCAGCATGAGCGAAAAACCGCTGCCCACGATGAGCTGCTGCAGCCAGGCCAGGCGCGTTTCTTTGTTGGGATTGCGGATGTCAAAGCGCATGGGCACGCCGCTGTCGATGCCCAGGAATTTGCAGACTGCTCGGAAGACGCCGGCGGTGTCGCTGCGGAAGTCGTCAAAGATGACGACCAGCACATTTTCGCGCCCGAAGGCATCGAAGTAACGCGGCACCTGCTGGCTGAAACGCGCCATCTGGCGATATTGCAAGCCGGTGATGCAATGCGCGGCGCGGCGAATGCGCTTGTTCGCGCGGCGGTCGCTTTCGGCTGCCAGCGCCTCGGCGAAGCTGCCGATCTGTTCGTTGCCGCTATAACGAAATTGCGACCACATGGAATACATCATGTCGACCGGGCTGCGCAGCATGATGATGATTTTGGCGGCGGGATCGTAGTCGTGGATTTCCGCTGCAGCGCGCTGGCTGACCAGATACCAGGGCGACGATTCGCCGATGCGGGCTTGTCCGCGCGCGTCTCGGAAGAGCTTTAGGTAACGCTCGGGCTTGTCGCGAAATTGTCGAAAACGCGAGCCATCCAGGTCGCTGCCGAAGAAGTGCGGCTCTTTGTAATAGGGCATGAAGACATCGGGATGGCGCTGCAGGTATTCGTGCAGCGAGGTCGTCCCGCATTTGGGCGCGCCAACGATGAA
>DAOUJB010000492.1:0-6754 GCA_034423155.1 Anaerolineae bacterium
TGGCGATGCGCTGGAACTTGTCTACGCTGATGGCAGGCCGATCGCGCTCAAACCAGGCCGCAGCTGGATCACCATCATGCGCGACCTGGACCAGCTGGAAATCAGCGAGACACACCAGGCATTGACAGTCATCGCAAGCGCGGATGGCTGAGCCATGCACGCGGGCGCAGGATGAAAGACCGACGATTGCAAGCAGCCATGCGCGGCTGTGGGCTGGGAGGACTGGGTATGGCGCTGGTTCTGACAATGCTGGCGGTGCTGGGCTGGGTCGGTAGCGATGGCCAGCTCCTCGACCAGGCGCAAACGGCGCTGTTGCGCGTACAGCTGCAATCACGACAAGCAGAATTGCAGGCACCTTTCAGCAACAAGGGCACGCCGATCAACTTTTCGATCCAGCCCGGCGCGACCGCAAAGCAAATCACCGATAACCTGGTCGAATTAGAGCTGATTGGCGATGCCGCGCTGTTCTTGGATTATGCGCGCGTCGAAGGTCATGACCGGCAATTTCAAGCCGGCGAGTTCTTGCTGAATGCCAGGCAGTCGATCATCGAGATCGCCGAGCTGCTGGCTGGCAGCATTCGCAGCTACATCCCTTTCCGCAGCCCAGCCGGCGCGCGCCTGGAAGAAGTGGCGGAGCTGGTCGACAGCATAGACAGATTTGAATTCAGCGGTGCAGACTTTATGATGCTGGTCGGCCAGGACGCAGAACTGCCGGCCGATTTCGAGGCTTGGGCAGGCCTACCCAATGGCGCATCGCTGGAAGGTTATATGTTTCCAAATGCCTATCAGCTGCCGCTAGCAATCAGCGCCGAGGGCTTGCGCGAGATCTTGCTGCGCACATTCCGCGAGCGAGTCGGCGACAACTTGCGAAATGCTGCGCTGGCGCAGGATCTCACCCTGCACGAAGCCGTCACCCTCGCTTCAATCGTGGAGCGGGAAGCTGTCTTGTGGGAGGAGCACAGAGAGATCGCCGCTGTTTATCACAACCGGTTGGCAGAGGGCATGCGCCTCGAAGCCGACCCGACCGTGCAATATGGCCTGCAGGGCGAGCGCGGCGAGTGGTGGCCGAAAATCACCCAAGATGACTACCGCCAGGTGGTTTCGCCATACAACACCTATCATGTGGAAGGCTTGCCGCAGGGACCGATTGCCAGCCCCAGCCTGTCGGCCATTTTCGCCGCGATATACCCGGCCGAATCGGACTATTTTTTCTTCCGCGCCACTTGCGATGGTTCGTTTAGACATGTGTTTGCCATCAGTTTTGATGAGCATAAGGCCAATGCCTGCTAGGCGCTGGCTGCCGCTGTTAGTCGCGTTGGCTTTGTCGGCCTGCGCAGCACAACCAAGTGCGCCGGACAAGGTCGCTCTGCTGGCACCCTTCGAAAACAAGTATCGCGAAATCGGCTACAACGCGCTTTACGCTGTCCGGTTGGCGCTGGGCGATGCGGGTGCCGATGCGCAACTGCTGGCGCTGGACGATGGTGGGTCGGTCGAGCTGGCGATCGCGCGCGTCCAGGCATTCAATCGTGACCCGGCCGCAAAAGCCATCATCGCGCTGGGACCGCAAGCCACGCACGAGTCTGTGCAACGAGCCAGCCAACTGCCTTTCATACTCGTGGGCAATTGGGGAAGCAGCCGCGCCGCCCAAAGTAGCCTCTACGCTGCCAACCAACAATTGACGCAAGCGGCTTCGGCTGATGACCTGCTCATGCTGGAACAAACGCGAGCCTTGCGCGACGATCTGAATGGCCAGATTATCCACAGCAGCGGCAGCCCGCCCGACGAGCGCTTTCGACAGCGCTACCTGGCCAGCGCCCTGTATGTGCCGCAGCCCAATCTGCTGGCTACTCTGGTCTACGATATCGCCGGGCTGGTCTTTGCTGCGTTAGCCAGCGACATGCCCATTTCACAAGCGACTCACATAGGCATCAACGGTCAGGTAGTCTTTCATGATGGCTATTGGCAGGACGCGCCAGCCCACAGCTATATCTATGTCGATGGCGAGATTGAGTCTGCCGCGCCCTCAATCACGCCGTGAAACAGCGGCAGCCGCGCGACTGGTCCTGCGCTGTAAGCGACCGCCTCTTCCAGCAGCGCCGTTGCCGCGGCCAGATCGCCCTCATCGTTGACATGCACCGTCATCAACCTGTCGCCAGCCCCCACCTGGTCGCCTACGCGGGCATGTACTTCAATGCCGACCGCATGGTCGATTGCGTCTGTTTTGGTGGCGCGCCCAGCCCCCAGCGCCAAGGTCGCCCAGCCGACTTTGTCCGCGAAAATCGCCGCGATCGCGCCCGTTTGCCGCGCCGGAATGTCCGCGCGCAGCCTGGCTTTGGGCAAGCGACTCACATCGTTGATCTGCGCGACATCGCCGCCTTGCGCCGCGACCATCCGCAGCAAGGGCTGCATGCCCGCGCCCGCATCCAGTTGCTGCGTCAATAGACCGCGGTTTTCCGCCAGGTCAACGAAGCGCTCGCCGCGGCCAGCCAAACGCAGCATGTGCGCAGCCACTTCTATGCAATGCGCGCGCAGATCGGGCGGTCCCCCGCCCTGCAGGGTCTCCACGGCTTCAGCCACTTCCAGCGCATTGCCAACCGCCACGCCCAGCGGCTGATTCATATCCGACAGCAGCGCGGCCATATCGCGTCCCGCATCCACGCCGATTTGCACCATGATCTTCGCCAGGTCGCGCGCTTCTGCCAGCGTCTTCATGAAGGCGCCACAACCTAGCTTGACATCCAACACGATGCCATTCGCGCCCGCCGCCAACTTTTTGCTCATGATGCTGCTGGCGATGAGCGGCCGACTGGGGACGGTGCCCGTCACATCGCGCAGGGCATATAGCAAGCCATCCGCGGGTGCCAGCGACTTGCTCTGCCCGGCCAGCACCATGCCGGTTTCTCGGGCGATGCGCCGAAACTCGCTTTCGGACAAGTTGACAGCAAAGCCATCTATCGACTCCAGCTTGTCCAGCGTGCCGCCGCCGAAGCCCAGCCCGCGTCCGCTCATCTTGGCGATAGGCACGCTAAATGAAGCCACCAGCGGCAGCACGACCAGCGTGGTCTTGTCGCCGACGCCGCCGGATGAGTGCTTGTCTACGGCATAATCGCTGATATCGGACAAATCGAGCCGGTCGCCCGAATCCGCCATCGCCAGGGTGAGCTGCACCGTCTCGGCGCGGGTCATGCCATTTAGCGTGATCGCCATCAGCAGCGCCGCGGCTTGATAATCGGGGATGCTCCCGGCGGTGTATTCACGGATGAAGAAGCGGATTTCGTTTTCGTCCAGCGGCAGACCATCGCGCTTCTTTTCGATCAGGTTGATCATCTGCATGGTGGGCGTCCTCCAGCGTCAGAGGCGATTTTTTCGAGAGTACAGTATAGCGCAGTGGGCTGCTGTGTCCCCACCCCAAACCCCTACCCGGCCAGGGCAATCGCATCAACATGTAACCTTTTGCAAGGAAGTTGACTCCAACACTTTACCACCGAGTTCGCCGAGTCCATTTGAGTACACCGAGAGGAAGATGAAGGTATTGCGATGTTTCGGCGCGACTTACGCGGTGAACAAGAAGTCTCGCAATATGATGGCATCTGGCAGCGGCTCACCCGCGCCACAATAGCCAACAGCGTTGCCAGTTGCCGTATATCCGCATAACAATTCCTCGGTGAACTCCTGCATCTCGGTGTACTCGGTGGCGAAAACAAGCAGATGCGATTGCCCTGAGGTTCGCCCAGCCCATGATTGACGAACGGCGCAGCTATCGTTACGATTCAAATCATTCGCTAGCTGGGCATAGATTGAGCGAGGTGCAGTATGACAGAAAAAGCCAAGACGAATCGACCCAACAATCGGATGATCATCGCTCTCGTGATTGTCGCCGCCGCGATAGTCGCGCTGGCGTTCGTGATTTTGTCGAGCCAGGGCGGCGGCAGCAGCGATGGCAGCGCCTATGTCGATATCCCGCAGGGGCGTCAAGCCGATGGCGGATTTGTGCTGGGCAGCGCCGATGCGCCGATCACCATCGTGGCTTTCGAAGATTTCTTGTGCAGCCACTGCCAGCGCTTCAAGCCGACCGTCGATCAATTTATCAGCAAGTATGTGGCGACTGGCATGGCGCGCTTTGAATATCGCATCTTCCCGGCTGTGCATCCCGGTTATTCGCCATTAGCTGGCAAGCTGGCGGAATGCGCCGATACCTTGCGCCCGGGCTCCTTCTGGCATGCGCACGATGTGCTCTTTGATATCGCCAGCGCCCGCGCCTTCAGCGACCAATCTTCGCGCACTTTCGCCGAAAGCATGGACTTGTCTTATGCCGATCTGCTGGAATGCACGGCAGATGCCAAGCAGGCCGATATCGACACGCAGCTGGGGACGCAACTGGGTGTGACCGGCACGCCGACCATCATGGTGCGCTATGGCAGCGGAATGCCGCAGCACAATCCTTTTGGCCGCCAAGCCAATCTCGAACAGCTGAGCCTGTTGGTCGAGCAAGCCAATCCCTAGCGCGAGGTGCAAGGCAATGCGCTCCGTTGAATGGGATGATGGCGCGGTCAAAATGATCGACCAGCGCGCGCTGCCCTGGCGGCTGGAATTCGCGCGCCTCGAGACAGTCTCGCAAGTCGCCGAAAGCATCCGCAATATGACCGTGCGTGGCGCGCCAGCTATCGGCGCATCGGCGGCTTTTGGCATGGCGCTGGCCGCCCGCGAATGCGCTGAAGCGGATGTGGCGGCTTTGCTGGTCTGTCTGGAGCAGCGAGGCGAATGGCTAAAGGCGGCGCGTCCGACCGCGGTTAATCTGGCTTGGGCGGTCGAGCGGATGTTGGATGTCGCGCGCAGCGGCGAATGCAAGAATCCCGACGAGTTGCGAGAGGCGATGCTGCTGGCGGCGCAACAGATCGCCGATGACGATGTCGCGATCAATCGGCGCATGGGGGCGCGCGGGGCGGCGCTGGTGAAAGATGGCGCGACCATCCTGCACCATTGCAACACCGGTTCGCTGGCTTGCGTGGAATATGGCACGGCGCTGGGCGTCATCCGCGCGGCGCACGAAGCTGGCAAGCGGCTGCATGTGCTGCTGGACGAGACGCGTCCGCGCCTGCAAGGTTCGCGACTCAGCGCCTGGGAGCTGGAAGAGCTGGGCGTCAGCTATGACATCATCCCCGATACGGCAGCGGGCTATTACATGCACAATGGCGAAGTCGATATCATTTTGGTGGGCGCGGATCGCATCGCCGCCAATGGGGATTTCGCCAACAAGATCGGCACTTATCAGCTGGCGGTGCTGGCGGCCGCGCACGACCTGCCCTTCTATTGCGTCGCGCCGACATCGACAGTCGACCTGGCCTTGCGTTGTGGCGATGAAATCCCTATTGAGCAGCGCGACCCCGCCGAAGTCACGACGCCATATGGGGCAGCGATCGTCCCTGCGCATTTCAAAGCGCGCAACCCGGCTTTTGATGTGACGCCACAGCGCTATTTGACCGGCATCGTTACCGAGCACGGCATCGCCCGCCCGCCTTATACCGAAAGCCTGGCGCAGGCTGTGCGCGGCAGCGAAATCTGAACGAGACTCGCGATATGCACACACTGATCACAGGCTCGATCGCCTACGATTACCTGATGCGCTTTCCCGGGCACTTCCAGCAGCATTTCTTGCCCGACGAGTTGCACAATATGAGCCTCAGTTTCCTGGTCGATGACATGACCAAGCACTGGGGCGGCACGGCAGCCAATATCGCCTATACGATGGCGCTCTTCGGCGTGCGTCCCAAGCTGATGGGCACGGTCGGGCGCGACTTCGGCGATTATCGGCGCTGGCTGGAAGAAGCGGGCGTTGATTGCAGCACCGTCATTCAACTGGATGAGGTGTTCACCGCGTCATTCTTTTCCAACACGGACGAAGACAACAACCAGCTGGCCTTCTTCTATGGCGGCGCGATGAACCTGGCGCGCAATTATGGCATTGGCGCTGTGCTGGCGGAGCGGCCCGACCTGGCTGTCATTTCTCCCAACGACCCCGTCGCCATGATCCAGCTTTGCGATGAGTGCCGCGGCCAGCGCATCCCGTTCATCTTTGATCCCGGCCAGCAAGTCGCCCGTCTGGATGGCGATGAGCTGCGGCGCGGGCTGGATGGCGCGTATATGCTGATCGTCAACATCTACGAAGCCAGCGTCATCTATGAAAAAACCGGGCTGTCGCTGGATGACATTCGGCAGCGCGTCCGCATCGCCGTCATCACGGAAAGCGAACACGGCTCGACGCTGTATCAGGGCGACGAAATCACCAAAGTGACATCTTTTGCGCCTGAGCAAATCGCCAACCCGACCGGCGCGGGCGATGCCTACCGGGCTGGCATGCTTGTCGGCTTAAGCAACGGCATGTCCTTGCGACTTTCGGCACAGATCGGCGCGTTGTGCGCGACTTATGCGCTGGAATATGTGGGCACGCAGACACACCGGTTTTCACCAGAGGAATTTGTGTCGCGTTTTCGGCAACTGGCAGACGATGGCGGACGCCTGAATGCACTGCTGGACTGAGGACGGATCGGCGCGCCTGTGCTAAAATGCCCGCGTTTGCGAAGACGAAGACAGGAGAATGCATGTCAATCGCAAGTGACATCAAAGATATCGAGCTGGCGACAGGCGGACGCTATCGCATTGAGTGGGCTGGGCAAGAAATGCCGGTGCTCGCGCAGATCCGCCAGCGCTTTGCAGAAGAAAAGCCCCTGGCGGGCATGCGCGTTTCGGCTAGCCT
>DAOUJB010000493.1:0-2244 GCA_034423155.1 Anaerolineae bacterium
CTGTCCAGGCATCGACATAATTGCTGAATTGCAGCGTGTCGGGGATGAATGTGGGCGGCAGCCGATAGATTTCTTTGATGCTCTTCAGCGAGTTGGAAACCATCCAGGCGAAAGGCAGCAGAAAGATGATGCCGACCACCGACAGCACGATATACACCAGCAGGTCGTGCAGGCGCAGCAATTCTTTTTGACCGAAGCGCGTCTTGCGTTTTTGTGTGCCCATTGCCGCGCTCATGCTAATTATCCTCGAAGCCAAAGACCCAGCGCCGAGCCAACTGCCACTGGACGATGGTGATGATCAAGATGATGACAAAGAGCACCGCCGCCAGCGCCGCGCCATAGCCCATTTTCAAAAACTTGAACGCGCTGTTGTAGATATAGAGCGTCAGTGGCGTGGTGGCATCGGCTGGTCCGCCATTGGTCAGCACCAAAAACTGGTCGAAGGACTGGAATGCGCCGATCAACGAAGTGACGACCACAAAGAAGATCGCGGGCGAAAGCATGGGCAGGGTCACAAAACGCATGCGCTGCAAGCTATTTGCGCCATCAATCGAAGCGGCTTCGTAATATTCTTCCGGGATGCCCTGCAAGCCAGCCAGCAAAATCAGCATGGCCGAGCCGATGCCCTGCCAGTTGCTCATGATGATGACAGCCGGCATCGCCCAGGCGGTGTGATGAATCCAGTTGGGACCCTCAATTCCGACCAAGCCCAGGATGTAATTGATCAAGCCGACATTGGGCTGGTACATCCAGCGCCAGATGGTCGCGGCCGCCACGGTCAGCGTCACCTGCGGCAAAAAGTAGATCGTGCGGTAGAAGATGATGCCGCGCATCTTGCGGTTTAGCGCCAGCGCCAGCCAAAAAGCGATGAAGATGCCGGTCGGCACCGCCACGACCGTATAATAGATGCTGTTGGAAAGCGACTTCCAAAACAGGCGGTCGTCCAGCATGATCTCGAAGTTCTTCAAACCGATGAACTCGGGCGGCTTGGACAGGCTCCACTCGGTCAGCATGATGTAAAAGGCGAAGCAGATGGGGAAGAGCATAAAGACGATAAAGCCCAAAAAATTGGGCAGCAAGAAGAGGTAACCAGCCAGCGTCTCTTCGCGGCGCAAGCCAGTAAAAGCGCGCATTATCTCGGCGAATGGTCCTGATTGCTTGGATTTGGCAGGCGCAAGCTCGATAGTCACTAAAGAGGCTTTCTAGGCGCAGTGAACAATGAAAGAAGGCAAACGCAATTGTCTCTCCACTCTACTACGCGGGGCACTTTATCACGGCAAAAGGCGGGAGTCAACACAATGCCGCGCGAATTGACCATCCAGACAAGAAACGCGCAGCCTATTCCCGCACCAGCGTGAGCAGCGTATTGGGCTGCGGCCTGTCGACCTGGGATGTCGCGCCATCCGACCAGGTGATGGTCAGTCGCTGGAGTTGGCTGCCAGCGGGAAATCCAAAATGCGCCCGGCTGCTGTCGCCGGACAGGTAGCCGCTGACCGCCGTCAGATCGCGCCGGAATGTGCCCCGGTCCGTCTGCAAGCGCAAAGTCGCATCGAGGCCATGGCTGTTTGCCGCGCCGGTCCAGCGCAAGTCGACTTCCAGGCTATCGCCGCCACAAAGGCGATTTTCGAAGACTTTGGCCGGCGCCAGCAGGTTGTTGACGATGACATCCAGGTCGCCGTCATTGTCCAGGTCGGCAAACGACATGCCGCGTCCGCTGGCTGTGTCGTCCAGCGCCCAGCCCGGCTCAGCTTGGAAGCCCGCGCCCGACAAACTGCGATAGACCTGGTTCGCTTCGACCAGCTCATTTTCGGGCAGGTGAGAAAACATCTCCAGCGAGATCATGCCGTTGACGACATAGAGATCCTGAAAGCCATCGTTGTCGAGGTCGCCGAACTTGGCCGACCAGCTCCAGCCTGTGCCATCCAGCCCATAGTCGCGCGCCAGATTGTCGGCTCTGCCGCCGGCATACAGCACATTTTCCATGATCTGCGGGTCGCCTTCTGGGTGTGGCATGCCCATCATCATGTCCATGATCGGCTGCCATTGCGCCAGGGTGGCATCGTCAAACGCATAAGGCTTCATGTCCACAGCGAAAAGCTCGCGCGCGCCGTCATTGTCGAGGTCGGCGGCAGCATAGCTCATGGTGCTGTGTGGCATGACAGCGGGCGGGTCGCTTTCTTGCCAGCCATCGCGATAGACATAATGGCGGTCGGGCACGGCGAAGTCGTTGCCGATGATGATTTC
>DAOUJB010000494.1:0-2521 GCA_034423155.1 Anaerolineae bacterium
GCTAGCTCTGTTAATATCGCATTAAACAATTGCAGGTAGCTTGTTCCATGCGCGAGCCGCGCCTATACTGGTGGCACTTTTGTCCTGCTTTTGAGGAGCGCCACGCGCAATGACAGACCAGCAACAAACCGATCTGCGTACGCAATATCCAGATATCTCCCAGCACTGGAGTTATTCATCAGAGCGCTTTGCGGGCGGCGACAACCTGCTGACGGCGATCGAGCGCGGTTGGGCGATCGATCCACGCGTGGAGATGCGTCGGCACTGGTTCGCCGGTATGCGCTGCATCGAAATCTATCATTTTACGATCCGCCGCGCCGAGGTAGTCGCCGATATGGCTGTGCTGGGCAATCCCTATGTGACGCGCTTCCTGGCCACGCATCCCTACGATCTCGTGGAAGTGGACGCCACAGCTGTCTAGTTTCCCCGCCCAAGCGGTCGTTTGGCGCGCCAGTGAACCACCTGTTTTCTACATTTCACTATAATGGTCGACACAAACAGACCGCCAAGACGGGACTTTGTTTATGTCCGACGATCACAGGCGCGACAATGCGGACGAAGACGGCGCGTCGCCTTCGCCCGAAGAAATGATGCAAGATTTGTTGCGCGCCCTGCCCGATGATGACGATCTGCCGCCACCCGAAGACTTCGCTGCCGCCACGGACGATGCCGTGGCAGAGCCGCCGCTGCGACCAGAAGACAGCGCGCCGCAAGCCAGCCAAGCACCAGCCCAACAAGTGCCCGAAGCTGTCTCTCGCCTGCTGGCCATGCAAAACCAAGCCGCCACACTCAGCGAGCTGTTGAGCAAAGAAGAAATCAGCTTCGAAGATTATCAACGCCTGTTGCACGAGGCGATGGTCCAAGATGACGATGGCGTCTGGTGGATGATCGATGCCGAAAATGACGATTGGTATCGGCACGATGCGCGAAAGAATCAATGGGAAATCAGTTATCCGCCCGCACTGAGCGACTATGAAGCCGCACAAGACCAGGCAGAAAGCGACTATGCCTTGCCGGATAGTTTGCGCGCGCCGGCTGTGGGCGACCCAATCCTGGATGAGCACGGCGTCAAGATCGGCACGGTGCAGCCCACCAAAGACGATCTATATACCGTGCCTGGCAAAGCCGCCCTCGCCGATGAGCTAAGTGGTCAGCTGCCTGCGCAAGAAGTCGACCCGCCGGTCGCGCCGATCGCCCCTGCCCCGCAGGCAGACGATGCGCAGTTTGACTTGCAGGCTGCGCCAATCGTACACGAATTGCGTCAAAGCCAACGCAGCGCTCGCACCCGTCTGCTGTTGCTGTTGTTGGCTGCGCTGCTGATTGTGGCGCTGATGGCGGGCATCCTATTTGCTGGCGGCGCCATGCTCTGGTATCGCGACCGTGTCGAACCCTTCGCCGAGGCGATTGCCGCGCTGGAAAATTATGTGCCCGCCTACCAGACCGCGCGCATATTTGATGCCGATGGCGGTTTGATCGCCGCGTTGGACAGTCCAGATAGCGGCGCGCGCACACCGGTGCCCCTGGAGCGCATCAGCCCGTATATGATCCACGCTATCGTGTCGCAAGAAAACGAGCGCTACTTCGACGATCCAGGCTTCGACCCAATCGCCATCGCCCGCGCATTCCTGCAGAATCTGCGTGGCGGCGGCATCGAGTCGGGCGCAAGCACCATCACCCAGCAGATCGCCCGCAACCTCGTCCTGCAAGACCGCGATCTTACCTTCGAACGCAAGCTCAACGAGATCTTGGTTGCGATGGAGATCGCCAATCGCTATGACAAGAATTTCATACTCGAGCTGTATTTGAACGAGATTTTCTTTGCCAATCGCAGTTATGGCGTGGAGGCGGCCGCCAACACCTATTTTGGACACGGCGCAGATCAACTGAATTATGCCCAGTCAGCTTTGTTGGCCAGCATTGTGCCCTTGCCGCTAGGGCATGATCCCATTAACAACCGCGAAACCGCCATGGCCAACATGCGCCTGACCATGGGCAAGATGCTGGATATCGGCTGCCTGCAATTTCAGCATGGCGATTGGCTGACGCGCGGTCCCTTCTGCGTCCAGGATGGGGCAGAGGTCGATCTGGGTGGCGCAACTGGCGTGCTGGTACGCCGCGATACTGCCGGCGCGATCATCGGCGGCGCAGCTATCTTGCAAATTGCCGAGATCGAAACTTCCGACTTCGGCGCAAACCAGACGCGCTCGCGTCATCCGCACTTTGTCGAATTCCTGCGCGCGCAGCTGATCGCCGAACTGGGCGAAGACGCGTTGTATCAGCGCGGCTTGAGCATCCACACGACGCTCGATCCATCCCTGCAAGCCACGGCGGAGGCGCTGTTGAGCCGGCAAGTGCGCGAGCTGCGGGCCATGGCCACGGGCGTCAACACTGGCGCTGTCATGGTGACTGACCCCCAGAGCGGCGCGATCCGCGTCATGGTCGGCAGTCATGACTTTTATGACCCGGTCGCGGGCCAGGTCAACAACGCGCTGAGCTGGCAGCAGCC
Source organism: Anaerolineae bacterium (assembly GCA_034423155.1). GTDB lineage: Bacteria > Chloroflexota > Anaerolineae > Aggregatilineales > Phototrophicaceae > UBA6055. Next base: position 2,507 of record DAOUJB010000494.1, read on the forward strand.
CGGCTCGGCCATCAA
>DAOUJB010000495.1:0-3840 GCA_034423155.1 Anaerolineae bacterium
TGATAATCCACCTTGAACCAGTCGGTCGTCCGCGCGAGCGCCGTCAGCACGGCATTGTGAGGCACGCCGCCAATCTTCTGCCCAGCGGGGGCATCGCGGAAGTTGAGGCTGTATTCCGTGCGCACCATGCAATCGCTCAGGCTTTGCCCCGTAACCTGCTGGGCTGACTCGGACGCGGCCGGCGGAGCGGGCGGACCCGGCACGAGAGCGACTTGCCCGGCGCGGTCGATATTCGCGCAGAGCATGCCATCGCTGCTGAAGACGGGCAAAGTCGAGAGGGTGCGCGGCAAAACAGTCGTGTCGATGAAGAGCAGGCTGCCGCTGGTCGCTTGGAAGCAGACTTGCGTGTTTGGCGTGATCCAGCCCCAGACATCGACGGCGTCGAGGAAGCGGGCCGCGCCGGGATGGCCGATGCCGGCCGCGTCAACGCGCTGACAGGCGGTGCCATGGCTGCGGTTGCTGACGACAATGCCGGTCGGAATCAAATTCAGGCAGGTCTGCGCCATGGGAATCTTGGTGGGGGTCGGGATCTTGATGGGGGTCGGGATTATTCTGGGGTCGGACCGGTCTCGGCCGCCGCCGCCGTTCCCCGGCTCGACCCCTCGTCCTTCCCAGGCGCCGTAATCGCAGGCCCCGCCGACGGGCCGCTGGACGTGACGCTGGTCGTCAGTAAAGCCATAGCCGGTCGGGCAGGGGCCGACGTTCAGGGCGGCGCTGCCGGCGAGCAGCCGGAAATAAGGAGGTCTCCCGCGCGGACTGGCTTCCAGCCTCGGATCGCCGGTGATGATGTTGATCCCGTTGCTGTTGCAGTTGCCCGTGCGGACGAGGCTGTCCTTGAAGCGATTCGGCGCGTAGCTGGCGTTGCCGCTCTGCGTGCAGTCGCCATTTGTGTTGCCCGCCAGCAAGACGTGATCAATGATGTTTTGGCCCGTGCTTTCATGCCGCAGTCCGCCGCCGCCGTCAGTCGAGGTGGCGGTATTGCGGGTGAAGGTCACTTGTATCAGGCCGAACGCACCGGATCCCCCGAAAAATACGGCGCCGCCCTGGGAGGCGCGGTTGCCGTAAAAAGTGCTGTTATCGAGGTTAAAACCGGTTCCGGTGTAATACAGGCCGCCGCCCTTGCCGCCCGCGCCGGTGACCCGGTTGTTGAAAACGGCGCTGTAATGGATGCCGCTACTGGCAATTCCGACGGCATAAATGCCCCCGCCATGTTCGCTGGCGCTGTTGCCGCTGATCGTGCTGTTGTTGATATCAAGGGAAGACCCGAAGGGCGACGCGTCGTTGCCGATTCCCCCGCCCCGCGCGGCTCTGCTGTCGCGTATGGTCACCACGTTCATGTTCAGCATGCCCGACTCAAGCAGGATGGCGCCGCCCGCGCCATTGCCGGCGTTCCCGTCCGTCATGGTCAGACGGACGATATTGACTGTCTTAAAACCGCCGACCGCCACCTTGAAAATCCGGCGCTGGTCGTTCCCGCTGATGCTGTGACCGTTGCCGTTGATGGTGAGTTCCGAGGTGATATCGGGCAGATCGGCCGTCAGCGTGGTCCTGCCGCCGCTGGGGAGGTTGATGGTGTCGTTGCCGCTGCCGGCCGCGCAATTGCTATTATGCGTATTGCTGTCCGAATTGGCCGCGGTGATGGCGTCCGCCAGGCTGCAATTGCTGTTGACGGTGATGGTGGCGGCATAGACTGGCGAGACGGAGAGCAGCAGGAAGAGCAGCGCGGGAAGGATGAATTTTAAGGCTGTTCCGGAGTTCATGTCGAACCCCGGGGAAGATCGTGATTTAGCGAGAATTGCGGGGGGGGGGGGGGCTGAGAACTGATGTGCCAGGCGCGGAGAACAGTAACGGCGATTTCCCCGCTACTCTTGAGATTGACTGCGGCAACACCTTCATTATTAATCTCCTTGCGGCAATGACCAAAACAGGCGACAGGCTGCAGGCTGCATCATAGTAGATGCCGTAAAATTGACAATATGCGCAGTTTATGATCGTTTCGGTTTATTGTCAAGAAAATAAGGCAGATAATGGCATGATTGCGTGTCATCCTGCTCCACTCCCAGAAGCATCAGGAGGTAGACCAGAGTCGGGCGCGAATTATCGGACAAGCCTTGTAGGAGCGACACCTGAGTCGCCCATATGGTCAACATGGGATTGGTTCTGGAAGGGGCAAGCTAAATCCTGGCGAGTTTTCTGGGCGCGGCGTAAATCCATAGCAGCCACAGCGCGATCGGTATCAGCAGCAGGAAAGACGCCATCATCAGCACGATCCGCAACTCGCCTGTGGCATCGATCAGCCAGCCGGTCGCGCCCGATGACACCGCCGCAAACAGCGTGTAGAGCGCGAATTCTGTAGAAAAGACGCGTCCGCGCACCTCGTTGGGCAAGATTTGCAGCAGCAACTGCGTGCCCAGCACCCAGATCAAGCCGCCACCGATGCCGCGCAGCAAGCCGCCGAACAAGATCACTGGCAGCGAAATCAGCGTGGCGGAGATCAAAAAGCCAACAAAAGCGCAGACATAGCCAAAGGCGATCGCCAACCGCAGCCGCCGATCTCGGTCGCGCGCCCAGTTGCGCCCCAATATCGGCCCGATCCCGCTGCCGATGCCCGACATCACATAGATCAGCCCCAGGCTGATGCTGCCGCCCTCGCCTATCGGGAAGTGCTGCTCGGCGATGGTAACTTGCGCCACCTGGTAGAAGCCAATGATCAGCAAACCCAGCACGCCCTTGTGGATGGCGATGGAAAAGGTGTCGATGTGGCGCCACAGATAGCCCAGCCCGTCCAGGTATTGGCGAATGCCCGCCAGGATAGATTGGTCGCCGCCCGCCTCCAGGCTCGATACATAGGGCATGCGCAGCAATATCAGCGCGCTGAGCAAAAAGGTCGCGGCGTCGATGACGAAGGCTGGATAGACGCCGACCACGCCCGAAACCAGCCCGCCCAGCGCCGCGCCAAATGCCAGCATCACCGACCAGGTCGCTGCCGAAAGCGCATTCGCCACGCTCAACTGCGACCGCGTGGTGATATCGGGCAGGATGGCGTTCCAGGCGGGAAAATAGAAACCCTGCGAGGCGCTCTGGATGGCGGTCAGCACATAAACCAGCCAAGCGTGTTCGGGCTCGCGCACCAGCACAAAGCCCAGCACGACCACCGCGCGCAGCAGATCGGTGCTGATGACGATGCGCTTGCGGCTGTAGCGGTCGGCGACCACGCCAGCGATGGGACTGACGAGGAAAGGCGCCAGCATGCGCACGACAAACAGACCGCCCACCGCCGTGCCCGATTGCGTCAAGGTGGCGATGAGCGCCGCCGATGCGATCAGGTTGAACCAGTCGCCGCACAAGCTGATGATCTGTCCCGACCACAGATAACGAAAGCTGCGGTTGCTGCGGATCAAAGCGATATAACTGGATTGTTTCATGTGGAGGCTCGCGGTGATGGCAGACTCGGCTATTGTAGCGGCGATTCGCCCGTTTTAACCCCCTTGACCTGTCGGGGGCAAACCCCTTCCCCAGCCCCTCCCCGTCAGGACGGAGAGGGTAGCCAAAGTGGGCGACCCAATGGCTCGCCCCTACCCGCGGCTGTCGGGGGGACCGAGGGGGTAGACCGCTGACGAAAAGTCAATTGTAAGCGCGAGGCGCTGTCTCGCCCGTTTCAGACAAGGCTTACAGTATCTGGGCGAAATCGGTAACATAGCCCCGACACAGACGCAGCGCGGGAGCAGGATATGCGAGTTTTCATCGCCGGCATTGATGGCTATCTGGGTTTCCCTCTGGCATTGCATCTGCGCGCGCGCGGGCACGAGGTGGCCGGCGCCGATTTGCTGCTGCGGCGCG
>DAOUJB010000496.1:0-3999 GCA_034423155.1 Anaerolineae bacterium
ACGCGAGCGTCCGCCGCTGGATGCCGCCGCCCGCAAGATGGTGATCGAGACGCTGCCCTATCCGCGGCGTTTTCGGCTGGCTGCGCGCGCGGGCAAGCTGGGCAAGTGGCTGGCGCCCGCGCTGCCGGGGGCATTTTCCGCCATGCTCAACTTGCTGCCGGACGATCTGCCGCCATCGCAGCCTCCCCCAGAAGTGCTGCCGGCGCAGGGAGAGCGGCGTGCTGTGGTGGCGCTGCTGCCGGGCTGCGCACAGCAAGTCCTGGCACCGGGCATCAACCATGCGGCTGCGCATGTGCTGGCGGCGAATGGCGTGGAAGTGCATTCTCCGCGGGCGGCTGGCTGTTGCGGTTCGATCTTGCTGCACATCGGCGCGGAGCAAGAAGCGCAGATGCTGGCACGCCGAAACTTCGCCGCGATTGCGGACGATTTCGATGCCATCATCACCACGGCGGCCGGTTGCGGCAGCGGCATCAAAGATTATCCGCTGCTCTTCAAGAGCCAGCCGGATGCCGCAACTGCGCGGTCCTTCGCAGACAAGACGCTGGACTTCAGCGCCTATCTGGCTGGCATCGGACTGCGCGCGCCCATGCGATTCAAGGCCGAAACCCGCGTGGTCTATCAAGATGCCTGCCACTTGCTGCACGCGCAAGGACACGCCGATGAACCTCGCGCGCTGCTGCGAGAAGTGCGCAACTTGCAGCTGGTGGAGATCGCCGATGCGGGCATGTGTTGTGGCTCGGCGGGCACATACAACATCGACCAGCCAGCGATCGCCGGGCAGTTGGGCGCGCGCAAAGCCGAGACGATTTTGTCAGCGCAGCCCGATGTGGTTGTGTCGGGCAATATCGGCTGCATCACGCAGATCCGCCAGCATTTGGCAGGGCAGGATAGCGCTCCACCCGTCTTGCATATCGCCGAATTGCTACACAGCGCCTTGGCTTAGTGACCAAGACCCGAAGAACCCCCGCCAATTGGCGAGGGCTGGATTGAATTTGAGCAAGAGCGCGATTATTGCGCTGCCGCCCCCGATGTGTTGAATCAGCCGCAGCCAGATACCTCGTCCACATATTTGCCGCCCAACCAGCCGATCTGGCCCTGGTAGTTGACCTGATGCCAGTTTAATTGGCGGGCGAGGCGGGTTGTCTGGGTGCCACGAGGCACATAGCCCAGCGCCTCGCCGGATAGCCAGGGACTGCCGCGCAATACCAGGTGCCCGGTCGTGACGATGGTGCAGACTACTGGTTGCACAGGCTCGGGCTCTGGCTCGGGAGCCGCGTGCGTGGGTTGGCCTTGCACCAGCGCCACGGTGCCCTCCGAAGCCAGCGAAACGCAGACCTGGTTGTCCAATGTCGCTCGGGATTCCAATGTGCTGAGGGCGCGCGGAGACGTGGCGGCATCGAGGAACATGACTGCGCCCAGCTGTGGGAAGCAGACCTGCACGCCCGGCTGGACATAGCCCCAGATATCGATCGCGTCCAGCAGACCCGCGTTTATCACAGCGGCGTTGCCCACGCCCATGGCATCCAAACGCCGGCACTGGATACCCGTGCCCAAGCCGCCTGGCGCTGTCACCGTGGCGCTGCCTGGCGGCAGATCCAGGCATGTTTGCGGCGGTGGCGGACCTCGGAAGGTGGCAGTGTGCGAGCCCTTTACGATCTGGTCGTCGGGCAAACCACAGACATCCCAGTCCCCAGCCAGCGTGGTGTGGCTGCGGTTTTGTTCCACACCGATGCTGCAGTTGCTGATGCGACTGTCCTGGATCAGCAGCTCGCCATCGGTCATGCGGATGGCTCTTCCGCTGCGCCATTGCAGGTATTTCATGTGCAGGTTGATGATAGTCAGCCTGCCGTGTTGCTTGATTTCGAAAGCGGGGTCGCCCTTTTTGATGCGGTATTCAAAGTTGTTGCCTTGGATGATTATGCGCGATGCGATCTCGGGCAGCTCGTCATTGGGCTGCACATGGCGCGTCAAGACGATGGTATCTGTGCCGTTGCCAGCCGGACAGCCGCCGCGGGCTTTGTCTTCGTTGGCTGATTTGATCGCCGATGAAAAGCCGCAATCGCCCGCCACGCGGATCTCGGCTGCATTCACGAGGGGAACTGCCACCACGAACAACAGGATGAAGACCATAATTTGTAAGCCGTTGCGCAAAGACAAGACTGGGGTGCTCATCATCAAAATCCTCCTGGCGATTTATCGCTCTGATAAGTATAGAGTAACTCATTTCCCTTGTTCGCGACAAATCGCCTGGTGACTACTCGGCGCAGATCGGCAATTAACGCACAAGCGATTTTAGCGTATAGTTTGCTTGGCACAAAGTAGCAGAGGAAAAAGACGATCATGACCTACCGCCTCACGATGGACGAATTGGAAGCGCGCTGGGCAGACGAAAGTCCGTCGCCGGCCGATGATGGCACTGTCGAGCTGATTGTGCGCCGCCCTGTGCCCGAAGAGCGCGAAGAATTATCCCGCGCCAATTTCAGCGCCGAGGCGGGCTTGGAGGGCGATGACTGGCTGCGCCGCAGTGGCAAAGTCGACGCCCAGATCACGCTGATGAACAGCCGCGTCATACAATTGCTGGCGGGCGACAAAGCGCGCTGGGCAGAATCGGGCGACCAGCTCTTCGTCGATCTGGAACTCAGCGAAGACAACCTGCCGCCTGGCACAGTCCTGCAAATTGGCGGTGTCTTGATGGAAGTTACGCCGCTGCCGCACACAGGCTGCAACAAGTTCGCTCGGCGCTTTGGCGTGCCCGCGCGCAAATGGGTCATGTCCGACGAGGGCAAACGAGCCCGCCGCCGTGGCATGTATACGCGCGTGCTGCAGGCTGGCGAGATCGCCGTTGGCGACCGCATCCGCAAAGTCTAGCCCTGTTGCAGCAGGCAATCTATCCAACACACCCATTTTTTCGGAGGTCCCGCATGATAGACGGCAAGCTCATCCATCCACAGATATTGCAGGCGCTCGGCAGAGCAGGTCACGGCGCGACCATCCTCATCCCCGATGGCAATTATCCCTTCGCCACCCATGCCCATCCGCGTGCCCAGCGCGTCTATCTGAATCTTGCGCCGGGCATCTGCACGGTCACCGATGTCATGAGCGCCATCCTCAGCTGCACGCCTGTGGAAGCCGCCCAGGTCATGCGCCGCGACGATGGCGCAGAACCCAGCATCTATGCCGATTTTCGCAAGCTGCTGCCCGCTGATGTGCCCTTGCAGCCGCTGGAGCGCTTTGACTTTTATGAAGCCGCCAAACAAGACAATTGCTGCTTGGTCATCGCGACTGGCGAGCAGCGTATTTTCGCCAATATCCTGCTGACCATCGGAGTCGTGCAGCCGCCAGACGAGATGGCGGTCTAGGGCGCATGGACATCGAAGCCGTCATTTATGATATGGACGGCGTACTGGTCGACAGCGAAGTCTATTGGGATCAGGCCCGGGTCGACTTCGCGGCCGAACGCGGTTTGCGCTGGACAGACGCCATGCAGCGGCAGGCGATGGGACGCAGCACGGTCGGCTGGGCAGGCGTCATGCGCGACGAACTGGCGCTGGACATGTCGCTGGATGCCATCATTGCCGAGATGAAAGCGCGCGTCATCGCTCAGTACGAGCAGCGCATGCCGACCCGACCCGGCGCATTGGAGTCGGTGGCCGCCATGCGGGCGCATTACCGCATCGGCCTGGCATCGGGCTCGCCTACCGAGATCATCAAAGCCGTCTTGCGCATCACCGGGCTGGACAGGCAATTCGAGGTGATGATCTATGGCGATGAAGTGGGCAAAGGCAAACCAGCGCCCGATATCTACCTGGAGGCGTTGCGGCAACTGGGCGTGTCGCCGGCGCGAGCGGTGGGCATTGAAGATTCTGCCAATGGGCTGCGGTCTTTGAAAGCGGCGGGCATGCTGGCGATTGCCGCGCCCAGCCCCGACTTTCCGCTGCCACCCGATGTGCTGGCGCTGGCGGATGCGCATATCACCACGCTGGTCGATTTCACCCCGCA
>DAOUJB010000497.1:0-2736 GCA_034423155.1 Anaerolineae bacterium
ATGAGCGCGCTGGAAATCATTGCCAAGCACAAACTGGTCGCCATTGTGCGGCTGGACGATCTGTCTATCGCGGCTGAACTGCTGGATGCGCTGGTGGCTGGCGGCATCCGCGCGATTGAATTTACGCTGACCAATCCGCAGGCGACCGAGACGATCGCCGCCATGCGTTCGCGCATCGACGCGGGCATCGCCATCGGCGCGGGCTCGGTCGTCAATGCCGAGCAGGTGCGGGCGGTGGCAGACGCGGGCGCGCAATTTGTCGTTTCGCCCATCACCAAGCGCGAAGTCATGGCTGCCTGCGCCGATGCAAACCTGCCCGCCATGCCCGGCGCATTCACGCCCAGCGAGATCCAACAAGCCTGGGAATGGGGCGCGGCCGCTGTCAAGGTCTTCCCCGCGAATCACCTGGAGCGGCGCTATATCAAGGATGTGCTGGCGCCGCTGCCGCACTTGCGATTGATGCCGACTGGCGGCGTGTCGCTGGATAACCTGCGCGAGTACCTGGATATGGGCGCGTTCGCCTTGGGCGTGGGTTCTTCGCTGATCAACAACCAGACGGTGGCAAATCGCGATTGGGATGCGCTGCGAGACAATGCACGGCGTTATGTGGAGCGCCTGGGCTAAGCCGCAAATTCCGCGAGCAGCTTCACAATCCGCTGGCAGGTCTTCCAGTTGCGCATGGTCGCCGCAAATCCCAGCGCGCGTTCCAGGCGCTTGTTGTCCAGCTTTGAACGGGCGACGCCATCGGTATAGAAGACAAACAGCGCATCCGCCGCCGCAACAATCATCTCGTTGCCCGGATAGTCCGCGCGCAAAGCCGCCACAGCATCCGCATCCGCCTCGCCCGACAAGAAAGCGATCATGGCGTGATTGCCGCGCTCCAACTGCGCCGGGGTAAATGGATGCCTGGCCAGCGTCGCCCGGAAGGCCGCGGACGAACGCAGGATGACCTGTACATCCAAGCCGAAGCGTTGCTGAATGCCCGCCTCGATGCGGTCTTTTGCGCGCGCCAGATTCCTGTCTCCGCAGGCAAAGACGACATTGCCGCTCTGCAAAATCGTGCGCGGACCCTGCATACCCAGCGCAACATAGAGATCGCGCAAGTCGGCCATTTTGATTTTGTTGTGTCCGCCGACATTGATGCCGCGCAGGAGAGATACGGCGATTGGCATAGGTCTCTCGGCTGAATCCACCGATGTTGCCAGGCAGTCTAACAGCAAATGGGGGCACAGGGCACATCAGCGTCGGCAGGGCAATTGCATAGAATTGCTTATTTGCCACAGAGACACAGAGGCACAGAGTTTAGTTTGCTAAGGCAGAACAGTTCGGAGTCCTGGTTGTAATGAGGGCGAACTGTCAGCCACCCAAAGTTAATTTGAACGCTTTTCTCTGAGTCTCAGTGCCTCTGTGGCAAGTATTTGATTTATTTGGTCGCTGGCATCAAGGGTTTCGTTCTGATGCGATTGCCCGGTGAGAATCGGCGCAGAGTCTAGCCGTCCCCGTTGACCTGCATTACACTGCTTGGCCGGGCAAGAGCGAGCGTTTTCCATGCTGGGCGATATTCGCGCCGCCTTTTCTTTCTTGACGATCATTCCGTTGGGCGCGCCAGTTGGTGGCAAGCCGGGCCGCGCCTTCGCCTGGTTTCCGCTGGTGGGCATCTGCATCGGCGGCCTGCTCGCGTTTATCGCGCGGCATTCGCCATTCGACCACGACTTGACCGCCTTTTTGATCTTGCTGGCCTGGGTGATGATCACCGGCGGGCTGCATCTGGATGGCTTTGGCGATAGTTGCGATGGCTTGCTGGCTGCTGTGGAGCCGAGCGAGCGTCTGCGCATCATGAAAGATCCGCGCGCAAGGGTGTTCGCGGCGGCCGGGCTGATCCTGCTGCTCTTGGGCAAGTGGCTGGCGATACGCGCTGCCCCGACCGAGATGCTGGTTCTGGCGCCGGTGCTGGGTCGCTGGGCGATGGTCTTGACAGCCTATGGTTTTCCCAGCGTCGGAGACGGGTTGGCGGCACATTTCCGCGCTGGCCTCTCGGTCCGCCAGCTCATCATCGCATCCATCTGGGTCGTGCTGCTGTTCACGCAAGTGGAGGTCGCGGCCCTCACGCTGATTTGCTTGTGTTTCACGATTGTTTTCGCGGCTTGGGCGGCGAGGCGGCTGGGCGGCGGCATCAATGGCGATGTCTGCGGAGCGGTCTGCGAGCTGAGCGAATTGCTCTGTCTGCTGGCGATTGGGCTGCTCTTTGGCTAGGCGGCTGATCTTTCTGCTGGGCGGCGCGCGCAGTGGCAAAAGCCGCTATGCCGAAGCATGGGCGCGGCAGCAGGGCGGAAATGTGCTCTTTGTCGCCACCGCTGAAGGGCATGACGCCGATATGCAGGCGCGCATCGCCGATCATCGGGCGTCGCGACCGACAGACTGGCACACCCTCGAAGCCCCGCGAGACGTCGCCAGGCATATCGCCGCCTGCGATTTTCTGCACGAGACTTTGGTATTGGACTGCATCACGCTGCTGACGAGCCAGGTGCTGCTGAGATTGTCAGAATCAGCCACGCAGCAAGAGGCGAATGCGGCGATCCTGCGAGAAGTCGAGCGCCTGCTGGAAGTCTATGCCCGCTCGGACGCGACCTGGCTGGTGGTGAGCAACGAGGTGGGCATGGGCGTCGTGCCGCCGACGCGCTTGGGAGTGCTGTTTCGGGATATGTTGGGACGGGCGAATCAACGGATTGCGGCGCA
>DAOUJB010000498.1:0-3157 GCA_034423155.1 Anaerolineae bacterium
GCTGTCATTCGCTATTCGCCCGAGCAAAGCTGCCAGACCCTGCAGCCCGCTATCGTGGTGAGCAAAGCCAGCAGCGGCACATCCTGCCAGCGCGTGGAAGGCAGCGGCATCGGCCATGCGGCTGTCATCGCGGCTATGCCCAGCCTGGTCGTGGATATCTGGGGCTGGGTCACGCCAGGCACGCAGGTTTGCTTCCACGCGAACAGCGGCTCGATCAAGTTCATCGACACGACTGCGCTGCCGCGCACGGTGGCGGATTTGCCTGTATTCAGCGAGCCAGGCGGTTTGCTGTGCGCGACGATCGCTGGCGCTGGACAGGCGGCGCTGGTGGCAGGTCCGCCCGCGCCTGTCGCCACCGCCATATCGCCAACCTACCAGAGCCTGAGCGGCTGCATGGTGCTGCTGCAGTACGCGCTGAACTTCCGCGATGCGCCCGCTGGCGACAAGATCGGCGTATTGCCGAGCCAGGTCAGGCTGACGGCGCTGGAGCGGACGGACAGCTGGTTCAAGGTGGACTATCACGGCGAGCAAGGCTGGATCAGCGCAGCTTATGTCGAGCCGATCGGGACTTGCGGCTAGGCGGTCGTGGGCGAGTCGGCGGCTCGCCCCTACAATATTCCCTCTCCCCAATCACTTGACAAATTCGAGAAACGGCACTTTAATTGCTGTAATGACTCATACATTAGGATTTGTCGCCATGCGCATCATAACAGCGGTCTTGCGAATATTGACGAAGCCAGGCGCGGCGCGGAAGTTTCTGCCCCCCCCCCGTAATATTTGGAGGAAATATCATGATGGGGTTTGACTTGCGCTCCGCTCTGGCAATCAAGTCAGTCCTCATCGCGCTGGTTTTCCTGCTGCTGCCAGCGCTGCCCGCTTTTGCCGTCACCATTACTGTGGACGACACCTGCACGCTGGCGCAAGCCATCAACGCAGCCAATGAAATACTCGAAACAGACAAGGGCGACTGCGAAACCGGCAGCGGCGCGGACATCATCCTCATGCCGGCCGCCAGCGGGACGGCGATTTCCGTGACGCAGCAATTCCCCCGGCTGCAGTCCCAGATGACCATCGACGGCAACAACAATGTATTCGACGCTGCCTTGGCCACCCGCTTCTTCGAGACCTGGACCGGCGCGAATGTCACCCTGAAGCGCATGACGCTGAGGAAAGGGAAGGCAGCGGTTGCCGGCGCCATCCGCCATCGCAAGGGCAGCTTGACCCTGGAAAATGTCAAGATTGTAGAAAACCAGTCCACTGGTTTTGGCGCGGGAGCGATCGCCAGCACGAGCAACCTGACGATCAAGAGCAGCTATTTCCTGTCCAATGTCGGGACGAGGGAGAGCGCCGATCAGCCGTCGTCAATCTCGCATGACAGTGGCAATTTGACCATCAGCAACAGCTCCTTTATCGCTGATGCCGGCGGCTATACTGCGATCTTAGTCACCTCCTCCGGCCGCACATTTCGCATCACCAACACCACTGTCGCCTTGGGCCAGCAAGGGGGATATGCCATCTATATCGATCCTGGATCGGGCCTCACTTCGCATGTCTCGCATGTGACGCTTCAAAATCGCGGCATTTACTTTGGCAAGGGGACGCACCATCTGCGCAACAGCATCCTCTTCGGCGCAAGCAACGATTGCCAGCTCTACGCCGGCGCGACCATGTCCACCAACGAGAACAACATCATCGGCGAGAACAACTGCGGCGGGTCGCCCATAAGCGACGATCCCAGGCTTGGCAGCCCCAATCCAACCCATGCTTTGCCCACTGCGGCGATAACCTCCGGCAGTCCGGCGCTGGACGCGGCCGGCGACTGCACGTCCATCACCCGAGTCGATCAGGTCGGCACCGCCCGTCCTCAGCCGACCGGCGGCAACTGTGACATCGGCGCTTACGAACTTCCGCAGACGGCGCCTCCGCCTGATGACCCGCCGCCTGACGACCCGCCGCCTGACGACCCGCCACCCGATGACCCGCCACCCGATGATCCGCCGCCCGATGACGACGACACCACCGATGACAACACCGACGACGACACCAACAACGGCAATAACAACAACAACGGCAGCAATAACAACCGCGGCAATAACAACAGGAACCGCGGCGGCTCGTCGGGCAGCGGCGATTCCGGCGGTAACAGCGGTTCCAGCAGCGGCGACTCGGCGTCAGACGACGACCAGGCTCCGGCGGCGGTGATTATTCCGACTTGCCTTGCGCTGCCCGACCATATCAGCGTCGGCAATATCACGCATTTGACGCAGTGCCAGCAGGTGAACGCGGCCGGCATCGGCAATGCAGCCGTGTTGGACCTGGGCTTCCGCGATGGCGTGGATGTCTGGGGCTGGGTCTTGCACGATACGCAAGTCTGCTTCGAGGGCAGCAGCGGCTCTTTCCGCTTTCTGGATGCCGCCACCGCGCCGCGATCCGTTTCGGAGTTGCCGGTCGTGGGCAGGGACGGCATGATCTGCGCGACGATCGACCGCGCCGGCACGGTCGCGCTGGTCAATGGTCCGCCCGTGCCCGCGCCCAGCCCGACTCCGCCAGTCTACCAGAGCCTGAGCGGCTGCATGGTGACGACGACATTCATTCTCAACCTGCGCGCCGCCCCCGCCGGGGATGTCATCGGCGCCGTGCCTTATAACGCGACGCTGACGGCGCTGGAACGGGATGACGGTTGGTTCAAGGTGGACTATCACGGCGCGGTGGGCTGGATCAGCGCTAATTATGTCGAGCCGATCGGGACTTGCGGATAAAAAGCGCGCGTCAAAAGCGGTGGCATTTCATAATTGGGCGGCGGGTCACCCGATCCCAAACAGCGCCAGCGCATTCCCACTGAGGATCTTGCTCAAATCCGCCTGGCTGCATTTGATTGCCCGCGCGTAATCCAACATGACATCCATGCTGACCCAGGGATGATCGCTGCCGAAGAGAAGGCGGTCTGCCCCGGCGAAGTCCAGCGCAAATTGCAGCGCCAACGCATCGGGCGAAACAGTATCCAGGTAGACGCGCCGATATGTCTCGCGAGGCGACTGGTTGATATGCTCGCGTCCGCGGCGCTTGACTTCGGTCTGCTCGATGACCCGTCCCATCACATAGGGCAGCACGCCGCCAGCATGCGGATGCACGACCAGCAAATCGGGATGCCGTTCCA
>DAOUJB010000499.1:0-2110 GCA_034423155.1 Anaerolineae bacterium
TGGCACGAAATCTGCGGAGAAATCCATGCCGGGCGCGCGGATGGGCATGTGCGGCTGCGTTGCGAAAATGGCTCGCTGGGAGTCGGACTGCGGCATTTCTGGCAGACTTATCCCAAAGCTCTGGCGGTCGACAGCGCCGGCCTCGACATCTGTCTGTTCCCCGAACGCGCGGGACGCGAATTGCCTGGCGATGACGACGCCGCGCACAGGCTGTATTTTTGGCTCGACGAAGTCGGCTACAAGCTCAAAGCCGGCTTGGCATTGACCAGCGACATCCTGCTCAACTTCGGAGATGACGAGCGCTCATTCGCCTGGTTGGAAGCGCCGCCGCTGGCACGCCCGACAATCGACTATCTCAACAGCACGCGCGCTTTGCCGCCCATCGGCGCTCGCCACGATTCGCCCTTGCCCGACTATGACAAACTGACCGACAAGGCTTTGCAGTCTTTCCACGACGACCGCGAAAATCACCGCGCCTATGGACAGCTCAATTTCGGCGACTGGTATGGCGAAAGCGGCTGGTCTTGGGGCAACAACGAATACGACTCGGCTTATTGCGGCTACAGCGAATTTCTGCGTGGCGGCGCTGCGGGTTGGGCGGTCTGGGCGGGAAGCGCTGCGCGGCATCTGGCCGATGTCGACACGGTCAATTCTTCGTCCGATGCGGCAAGCATAGGCGGGCAAGCCATGCACATTCCCGGGCATCTGGGTGGCTATCTGCCGCCATTCTTCCGCAGCAAGATGCGCGGCACCAGCCTGATCCCGTCGCATACCTGGGTCGAAGGTCCGCTGCTGCATTGGCTGTTGACCGGCGACGAGGCGGCTGCGGAATCGCTGGCTAAGACGCGAGGCTGGCTGTTGCAAGCGCGGTTCTTTGACGCGTACGACTTCACCAATGCGCGCGAGGCTGGCTGGCATCTGATCCATCTGTGCGCGCTGGCCTGGCTGGACGACCCCGCCGCGTTGAATGCCGCCAGCATCTTGGTAGCGCGCGTGTTGGAACGGCAGGCGCCGGGTGGCGGCTGGGTGCGCATGCTGACCGATAGTCATTGCGGCTGTGGTTATCCGCGCTGTCGGGGCGAGGCTGGCTTCATGGTCGGCGTGCTGCTTTCGGGCTTGATGCGCTACTATCGCCACACCAACGATCCTGCCGTTGCTGATGCGATCGTGGGCGGGGCGCGCTGGTTGATCGCAAACACTTTCGATCACGACAGCGGCTACTTCCGCTATACCAGTTGCGAAAATCGCACGCTGGGCGGCAAGTTTCAATGCACGCAATGGGTGCTGGAAGGGCTGGCGGGGGCTTGGACAATCTCGGGCGATGCAGAGATCGGCGGCTATTTGCAGCGCGGGCTGGCTGTGATCGGGCGCTTTCCCGTGGGCATCGGACACAGCGGCATGGGCAAGGCGATGGCGCAGCAGATGCGCTATGTGCCGTCGATCCTGGCGGCGCTGGGAGACTGAACCGCATCAAGGCAATTCTCTTGACACAGAGAACACAGAAGCAAATGCAAGAAAGTCATGTGACAAACGGGCAATGCCGCTCAAACTCAAAAACTGTAGGGGCGATACTTGTCTCGCCCAAAAGCCTCCGTTTACCATGTGGGCGATACAAGTAACGCCCCTACGACGTTCGTTCCTATTCTTGCATTACTTTATTGGACTTACTGAGAACACAGAGGGTTAATTCACTCGGTATACTCATTCAACTCGGTGTACTCGGTGGCTCATTTTTTCATTGCCTTTTTGGTTTCACTTTCGTGCCTCTGTGGCAATTGCCGCGTATAGTCTGTAGGATTTAGCGAGTCAGCCAGTGGAGACGACAAATGATGGACTGGAAAGGGCGAATCGCCATAATCAGCGACGAAGCCGACGATTCTTTCGCCGAGGCGGTAGATTTCTGCTTGCCGCTGGGCATCCGCACCTATGAACTGCGCAAGCTGGAAGGCGGCCGCTTTCCGCATGTTACCGAGCGAGCCATAGAAGAAGTCGCCGAAACGGTCGCTCGCCACGACCTGGAGCTGATCGGCGTCAGTCCCGGCTTTTTCAAGGGTCCGCTGGATGCCGATGTCATCGCGCGCACCTTCGACCACGACCTGCCCAAAGCCTT
>DAOUJB010000500.1:0-5656 GCA_034423155.1 Anaerolineae bacterium
TTAACACGGTCTACAAGTCGCTTTTTTACCTGCCCATCTGCCTTTCGCCCGTCATCATCGGCATCATCTGGGTCTGGCTGTATAGCCCGAAGCTGGGCATCGTCAATATATTCCTGCGCGCGCTGGGCTTGGATCAACTCGCCACCGCCTGGCTGGCCAATCCAAACACGGCGCTCTTTGCCGTTTTTGTGGCCTGGGCTTGGCAGCAGACCGGCCTAAACATGGTCATCTTCCTGGCGGGATTGACTTCTGTGCCCGCGCCACTGGTAGAAGCCGCCAAAGTCGATGGCGCAAACACCTGGCAGACCCTGCGCAAGGTCATCATCCCCATGCTGCGTCCGTCCACGGTGGTCGTGCTGGCGCTGACGGCGATCAACGCGCTCAAGAGCTTCGAGATCATCTGGGTGATGACGCGCGGCGGTCCTTTCAACAAGTCGGATACGCTGGCGGTCTTCATGTACAGCGAGTCTTTCCGCAAGTTCAAGATGGGCTATGGCAGTTCGGCCGCCGTCATCCTCTTCGCCATGACGCTCATCATCATCTTCTTGTACTTCCGACAAATCGCCCGCGCCGAGGAGCTCTATGACTAGAACCCCCCTCGGTCCCCCCGTCGGGTCGGGGGGAAGACGATTTGCGGTTTCGCAGAATCTGGCTTGGCAGGCGCTGCGCTATGGCGCGTTGACGATCATGCTCATCTTGTTCATGGTGCCGGTGTATGGCGCGATCGTCACGGCTTTCAAAACGCAGGCGGAGGTCTCTGCAGGCGGTTATTGGACGATTCCGCGCAGCTTCGTCATCGACAACTTCACGCGAGTCATGGACCCGGACGCGGGCAACCTGGGCTTGTACCTGGGCAATTCGCTGCTGCTGACGATTCCGGCTTCGCTGTTATCGATCGGGCTGGGCACGCTGGCTGGTTATGGGCTGGGCAAATATCGTTTTCGCGGCGATGGGCTGCTATTCGTCTTCATCGTGGCGGGCATGTTTTTGCCGCCCCAGATCGCGCTGATCCCCGTCTTCCGCTTGATGAACGACATCGGCTTGTACGATACGCTGTGGGCGGTCATCATCATTCATACGGCTTTTGGCATTCCGATCTGTACGCTGGTCATGCGCAATTTCTTCCAGGTCGTGCCCAATGCCCTGCGCGAGGCGGCGCTGATCGATGGCGCGAACGAATACAGCATCTTCTTGCGCATCATGCTGCCGTTGACGCTGCCGGCGCTGGCGGTGCTGGCGACCTTGCAGTTCACCTGGATCTGGAACGACTTCCTGTGGCCTTTCATCCTGACGCAGAAAGCCGAGAGCCGGACGATCATGGTGGGCATCCTCAACCTGACCGGGCAGTACACGGTCGATTGGGGCGGCCAGGCAGCAGCGAGTTTGATCGGGAGTTTGCCGACGCTGTTCATCTTCATCTTCTTCCAGCGCTACTTCATCAAAGGGCTGACGCTGGGCGCGGTGAAGGGGTGAGAAAGTGTTTGCGTATTCATTGACACTTAGGTACGTGACATAGTAACATAGCTGTAGACTATCAATAAACGCTTGCGAGTATTGCGAGGCACACCATGAAAGAGTACCTGGTGCGAGACAACCGCTTGCATCTGTTCCCGACACCAACGTTCTGGACTGGATTGGCGAGTCTAATTGATGTTGGCGGTGGCTTGAGTATTGCTAACTACGCGCCAACTGATGCGCAAGCCGATAGCGACGCGCTTCGGTCTGACTGGTTGGCAGTGGGCGATGATATGGTTGCTGCCATCGTACAAGTCCACGAGTCAATGGTACAGCACGATACATGAGTAGCCAACCCGACGATGGGAATCCCTCACGTCAGGATAAGTCTTCCCGCGAAAATGAATCGCTGAGTAACAGGCGTGAGCGCTTAAACTCAGACAACCCTCTTCCGCAAGAGTTGATACAGCACATTCCGGAGGAAATTCGTTCGGAAATCATGAGCATTTTGCTCTACCGCGAACAGTACTCTGGACCCATTGCACACCCAAAGATAGGTGAAGGCTGGGAACGTATCCTACCAGGGAGTGCTGACCGAATTCTAAGTCTTACTGAACAACAGCAACAGCATCGATTTGAAATGGAAAAGCGCGGGCAAAAGGCAGCCATTCTCAGAGAAAGGGTTGGGATAGTCTTAGGATTTGTCCTAGGAATCGCTCTGTTGGCTTTGTCCGCTTATGCAATTGCCTGGGGCGTCGCACTTGCAAGCGTTGCGATTGTCGGCAGTTCAATAGTTTCCTTAGCAGGCGTGTATATTTACAGCTCTCAGACCTCAAAGAAGGAGTTGCAAGAAAAGCGTAGGGCTTTGAATCAACCTTCCGTTGCCCCTAGGCTACCTGACGGCAATCAAAAGGAACCATCCGATCCAGCATTGTGAATACATCAAATCCCGTTGCGCCTCTCCATTAGTTGCGTAATTGCGCCGTGCCGTTTCGCTCTTCCGAATATCCCATGTTGCGGCGGACTATCGCCAGAAAGCCCCTCCCTCATTTTGGCGGAGGGGTTTGGGGTGGGGGGGGGGGGGGGGGGGGGGGGGGGGGGGGGGGGGTCACCCCGCCCGCAGACGCCGCGACAGCAATGCGCTCACGCCGCGAATCAACGCATAAGGCAGCGCGATGGGCAGCGCCAGTTCCAATAGCACGATCAGCGCCACCACCGTCGGCACGCCCGCCCCGCCCTCCAGCGCCGCATCCAACTGCCGCAAGTTGAGCTGCTGCAGCATATTGATCAGCAGCAGATAAAAGCCGACCCAAGCCACCGATGCGGTGATAGCCAGGCTGCGGATGGGCAAAAATGCGCCGATGCCCACGCCCACCATGCCGAACATCAATGGCTCCAAGACCAGGCGCAGCAGCGAAGTCAAGGACATGGCGATGATCAGCACAAAAGGCAATCCGCCCGACTCGCGCAGCGGGAACAGCCCGGCGTAGTGCATGATGATGAGTGGCGGACCGAAGATTGCCGCCCCCTGCACGATCAAGATCAAGTCGTCCATTTTGCGCCAGATCGCCGAAGCCACCTTGCCCAGAAAAATCTGATCCAGCGACATCGGCGTCGACATCAGCAGCAGCATGGTGTTGTTGCGCAGCTCGTCCGCCATCACCGCTGCCGAATTGCCTGCGATCGAGCACAGCGCGCGCACATAAAAAATCGCGCCAACTGGGATGACCAGCACCGACACCACAATCACCGTGGTCGCCAGGTCGGTCACGAAAGGAACGAAGACGCCGATGACCAGCAGAGCGATCCAAAAGCCGCAGACATAGAAGATCGGCTCGAATTCGGGCGGCAGGGTGCGCCAATACAAGCCCAGATGCCGGCGCACGATCGGGTTGGTCGCCCGCGCCCAATAGGGCAGGCTCTGCATGGGCGATAGCTCGCTGACGAGGCGCTGCGGGCTGCTGCTGCGAGGCGTGGCATCGGCTGTCATGGCATTATGGGGCGAAGTCGATGCCGCGGTAGATCTGCGCCAGGCTCAGCGATGCGCCCAGGCTGTCCAGCGGCACATTGTCGTCGAGAGAGCTGTAGGTAGCCTGCTGCCAGTTTTCGTCATCTCGGCGATGGTGCTCGACAGCAGCGAAGTCCTGCTCAATGATAAGCACATGCTCCAGGCTCGGCATGGCGAGATAGCGCGGCAGCTTGTCGGCTCGGTCCTTGTTGCGCGATGAGGGCGATATCACTTCGACAACCAGCGCCGGATTCAGCAGGTCGGTATGATCGCCGGCATATCGCGCCGGATTTCGCACGACGATCAGGTCAGGGAAGAAGAAGACCGATGGAGCGCACTGGACGCTAACATCGCTGGAAAGCAGTTTGTAGCCCGCCCCTCTCAAATGCGCCAACGCAATAGCCAGGTTGATTTGAATCTCGCCGTGGATGTTGGTCACGCCGGGCATATAGAATATCTCCCCATCGATGTATTCAACCTTGAATTCGCTCTCGGCGGCGATGGCGAAGTAGTCTTCGAGCGTGACGAAGTCGCTGGCGGCAGGGACCACCGCAGGCACGGGCGGCGCTTTTTCGAGCAGCAAATCTGAGGACATCGCGAGACCTTTCGGCGCTGGCGGACAGCCAAAGTATAACATGCTTGCGAGAGGAATTGCGGGGAGTCCTAGCCTTGGGCGAAGTCGATGCCGCGGTAGATCTGCGCCAGGCTCAGCGATGCGCCCAGGCTGTCCAGCGACACATTGTCATCCAGAGAGCTGTAGGTAGCCTGCTGCCAGTTTCCGTCATCTCGGCGATGGTGCTCGACAGCAGCGAAGTCCTGCTCGATGATGAGAATATGCTCCAGGCTGGCAATCGCTTGGTAGCGTTGCAGCTTGATGCCGCGGTCTTTGCGCGCGGTCGATTTCGACAGCACCTCGACCACAAGCACCGGATTCAACAGCGCCGTGCCCACTCGCGCAGGCCGCTCCCTGTCACGCACAACACACAGATCAGGAAACAAATAGGCGGACGGGGCGACATGCACACTAACATTGCTGCTTTGAATGACATATTCGTCTTCGGCAAGCTGTTGCAGCAGGATTCTTATTATGTTGATCTGGACTCGGCCGTGAACGAAGCTGACTCCATCCATAAGGAATAACTCCCCGTCAATGTATTCAACTCTGCAGTCGCTCTCGGCGGCGATGGCGAAGTAGTCTTCGAGCGTGATGAAGTCGCTGGCGGGAGGCACCGCCTCAGGCGCGGACAGCGCTTTTTCGAGCAGCAGATCTGAAGACATCGCGAGACCTTTCGGCGCTGGCGGACAGCCAAAGTATAACACGCTTGCGAGTGGAATAGCGGTGATTGTGCGGGGAGTCCTAGCCTTGGGCGAAGTCGATGCCGCGGTAGATCTGCGCCAGGCTCAGCGATGCGCCCAGGCTGTCCAGCGGCACACTGTCATCCAGAGAGCTGTAAGTAGCCTGCTGCCAGTTTGCGTCATCTCGGCGATGGTGCTCGACAGCAGCGAAGTCCTGCTCGATGATGAGAATATGCTCCAGGCTGGGAATCGCTTGGTAGCGTTGCAGCTTGATGCCACGGTCTTTACGCGCGGTCGACTTGGAAAGCACCTCGACTACAAAGACAGGATTCAACAGCGCCGTGCCTCTGCGCGCAACCTGCCCCGCGCCACGCACAACACACAGATCAGGGAACAAATAGGCGGATGGGGCGACATGCACACTGACATTGCTGCTGTGAATGCCATAATCTGTGGCGTCAAGTTGAATGTAGAGAAAACCGATTATGTTGATCTGGATGCTGCTGTGAAAAAGTGTGACTCCATCCATAAAGAAGAGTTCCCCATCGATGTATTCAACCCGGCGTTCGCTCTCGGCGGCGATGGCGAAGTAGTCTTGGAGCGTGACGAAGTCGCTGGCGGCAGGCACCACCGCAGGCGCGGACGGCGCTTTTTCGAGCAGCAAATCTGAAGACATCGCGAGACCTTTCGGCGCTGGCGGACAGCCAAAGTATAACACGCGTTTGGCGGCGACTCTCCGCGGAAAACCGCTGCTGCAACAAGCCTGTGCCGGCGCCAGCCAGACCGTGTTACAACTATGACGCAATCGCAGCCGAGGCAAGCCATGCGCGTCGCACTTGTCAGCGAAACTTTTCTGCCCAAGGTCGATGGCATCGTCAAGGTGGCTTGTCTGCTGCT